>CAMNCR010000062.1 GCA_946534455.1 uncultured Clostridia bacterium
CGGCCATGGCGGGGATCCATCGAACCTCCTCCCCGTCCCCGGACCCGCGGCGGAAGCGAAGAAGGGGAAGCAGGGCCGCTGCCAGCAGCGCGATGAACAGCAGCGCGCCTGGAAGCCCTTCGTTGACCAGATGGGCGATCACCTCATTGTGGGGCGTGTCAAAAACATGCGGCAGCAGCACCCCGTCCTGCATCGTGGGGATCTGCAGGCCATGGCGCTCCAGGTAGCTCCCGAAGCGGAACTGAAAGGTATCCGCGCCGCCGCCCAGCACAGGCCGCTCCGTGAAAAGCCCCAGGCTGTAGACCCACACGGCCAGCCGGTTGCTGCCGAAGGAAAGCCGGGTCCTTCCGTGCAGCATCTCATGCAGCTCCCAGAGGCCCCCGCCCTGTCCCGGCCAGAACCAGGCCACCCCCAGCGCCAGCAGCAGCACGCAGGCCAGAAAGAGAATCCGCCCCCTGCGCGGCAGGTGCAGAAGCACGGTCAGCACGGCCAGGGCCCCCAGCGTGACCAGGCCGAACTGCACTCCCATGGTCAGGATCAGATACACGGTCAGCGCCAGGGCCGGAAGGCACACGGGAAGCATCCACCGCCGGGAAGCCTTCCCCTGTCCGGCCATGCCGCGCGCGGCCCAGAGCAGCCCGGCGAGAAACAGCCCCGCCAGCAGGCACAGGTATCCGGTATCCAGATCGATATTGCCGATGGTACCCTGAAACTCCGGATGCGTCCAGAAGCTCGCTCCCTCCGGATACAGCCCCAGGGGATTCAGCCCCTGGCGCTGCAGCAGCACGACCGCCGCAAAGCCCACAGCCCCGGCCGCCGCGGACGCCAGCAGCGCGGGCAGGTGCACCCGGGCATGCGCGAACATAAGGAACAGCCCCAGATAGCACAGCTGGGTCGCCAGGCCCTCCCGCCGCACGGATCCTCCGATCCACCAGACGGAGGCGTCAAAGGGGCTGAGCAGGCAGCTGATCCCCATCCAGAGCAGCAGCCCCAGCGCCAGCAGCAGGGGGACCCTCCGGGCCGGCCGCAGACGGCGGCCCAGTCCGTCCGCCGCAAAGCACAGCAGGGTCAGGCCGGAAAGGGCCAGCATGATGACCCACTTATCCCGGGTGATATGGGCGTAGGAGCCGAAAAGCAGCAGCGGAAACAGGCCCAGCCAGAGGCAGGCCGCCGCGGTCATCCAGACCGACGTGCTGCGTGATTTCTGTGCGGTTTCCATCGAGACTCCTTTCCGGCCGGCATGCGCTGCGCCTGATTTTCCTCCGTCCAACGGAAAAGACTCCCGGAACGCTCCGGGAGTCCTGTGAATCCAATCAATCCACCGTGTAGGGCATCAAGGCGATGGCACGGGCGCGCTTGATGGCCTCGCTCAGCTGACGCTGATGCTTGGCGCAGTTGCCGCTCATCCGGCGGGGCAGAATCTTGCCACGCTCGTTGGTGAAGCGGCGCAGGCGGTTGATATCCTTGTAATCGATATATTCGATCTTGTCAACGCAGAAGCTGCAGACCTTCCGGCGGGGACGACGTCCTCCCCGGGGGCGCGGCCTTCTTTCGCCACGTTCTTCAGACATGGGGTTTTACCTCCTTATTTCGTGAGCTTGTTTCAGCGTTAAAAGGGCAGATCGTCCGTCTCCACCGCGGTGAATCCGGCCGTCTGCGGTTCGGCAGCAGGAGCGGCGGGCGCGGCATAGCCGCCCATGGCCTCTCCGTCAGCGCGGGAAGAAAGGAATTCCACATCATCAGCGGTCACTTCCAGGCTGGCGCGGGTGGTCCCGTCGCTGGCCTGATAGGTGCGCACGCTGACCGGGCCGATCACGCAGACCTTGCGGCCCTTGGCCAGATACTTCGCGCAGTTCTCGCCCAGCTGGCGCCAGGCGCTGACACGGAAGAAATCGGCTTCAGGCTGAGCGCTCTGCGCGTCCCGGCGGTTGCGGCGATTGACCGCCACCGTGAAATCGCAGACATTGATCCCGGCCGAGGTGGTCCTCAGCTCCGGATCCCGGGTCAGGTTCCCGATGATTGTCAGCTTGTTCATTCTGTACCTTCCCTTCCGACGTTACTCCGCGTCAGCAGCGGGAGCGGCTTCCTCAGCCGCCGCCTCCACAGCGGGAGCAGCATCTTCCACGGCAGGAGCGGCTTCCTCAGCAGCGGGCCGCACGGGGCGGGGCTTCACGTTGGAGCGCTTTTCCACCAGCTTCACCACCAGATAACGAAGCACATTTTCGTTGATCTGCAGGTTCCGCTCAAGCTCACGGGGCAGTTCGGCGGGGGCCTTGAAGGTCACCAGCACGTACCAGCCTTCGGTCTTGTAGTCGATCGCGTAGGCCAGGCGGCGCTTGCCCCACGTCTCATCGACCTTTTCGATCTCACCACCGTTGTTGGCGATCAGGGCGGAAACCTTCTCGATCAGTTCCTTCCGAGCGGCTTCCTCCAGACCGGTGTCGATGATGTAGATCAATTCATACCTGTTCATCATTCTTTCACCTCCTCACGGACTTATGGCGCCGTATCCCACGGCGCAAGGATGTGCCGAAAATGAATTATAACAGACAGCGTCTGAATACGCAAGCTTTTTTTCATCCCGCGGCGTCCTTTTCGTCCTGCGGAGCAAAATAATGGGTCCTGGCGTATTCAAAATGCGCCTCAAACCGCTCAATGGCATCCTGCACCACCTTTTTCGCCGGGAAAAACAGATCGTAGGCGTGGAACCAGTCCGGATACACGTCCACCTCCGCCTCCACGCCGGCCTCCTTCAGGTGGGCCACATAGTCCACCGTTTCGCAGTAGAAGGGCTCGATGTCCCCCACGAAGGTGTAGCAGGGCGGCAGATTCCGATAATCCGTCTGCCTGGCCGGCGCGGCATAGACGGAGACCAGCTCCGTGCCCCAGGCCGCGCCGAGGTAGCGCCTCCAGGCCTTCCGGTTGCGCTTCGTGTTCCAGTTCGGCGCGTGGTTGTCCCTCGAGGAGGGCGTATCCCGGTCGTCCAGCATGGGATAGAGCGGCATCTGATAGGCGATGTTCACCTCGCCCCGGTCCCGGGCCAGCATGCACAGCGCCGCCGCCATGCCTCCGCCCGCGCTTTCGCCGCCCACCATGATCTGATCCGGCCTCACGTTCAGCTCCGCCGCGTGCTCCTTCAGATATTTCAGCGAGGCATAGCAGTCATGCAGCGCCGCGGGATAGGGATGCCTGCGGGACAGCCGGTAGTCCGGCGCCACCAGCACCGCGCCGAACTTCACCACCAGCGACAGCGCCCGGGTCACGAACACGTCCTTCGCCGAGCCGGACTGATAGCCTCCCCCGTGAATCCACAGCACCCCGGGCGCCGGCGCCTCCGGCCGCTCCAGCGGGTGCAGAATCAGCAGCCCGATCTCATGATGTCCCACGGGTATTTTCCGTTTCTCCACGGTGAACAGATGTCTGGTTCCCTTCATGTCCCTGCCTCAGAAAAAGAAATATTTGCGCAGCGCCACCCGCAGCCGGGGAATAAAGCCCGCCGTCAGCAGGAAAAGCCCCGCCGCGCCGAAGCAGCCGGCCGTATAGATGCTCCAGTGAAACATACGGGTGCCGAAGGTGATATGCTCAAAGAATTCAGTCAGCATCGAGAAGCCGCCGACCGCCACCAGGTAGCCGCCCAGAATGTAGGGCTTCGCGCCCTTCACATACTTCAGCAGGCAGAACAGTCCCGTCGACAGCAGGCAGCTGATGCCCACCAGCGGAAAGGCGAAGGACAGGAACCAGTTCCCCCCGGTTTTCCCGTTCACATACAGCAGAAACAGCCCCACCGCCACGTGGGACAGCGGAATGAACACCTCGCCCCGGGGATGACGGAACCACCGCGGCAGCACCGCCATCAGATAGAACAGGCCAATCCCTCCCAGGACGTACCCGCCCCAGTCCAGGTACCCGTACAGCACGAAATTCACCACCAGAATCGCGGCCGCGGCCACCACGCTGAGCACCGTAAAGCCGACGGCGCCCGACAGATCCCGCTCGTTATGCTGCTCGGGCAGCTGATCCGGCCAGGCATGCTTGGCCTGCAGCGCGTCCGGATTCCACACCGGCGTCTGGCACAGTGGGCAGCTTTCCACGCCCTCCTGCAGCCGCACGCCGCATTTTACGCAGTACATTCGTCCATTCTCCTGTTGCTTTCAATCGCGATCGGGATGCCCGCCTCCACCAGATGGGAAAAGAAGCGGCGCTCCAGCTCCGACTCCCGGATGTTCCGGATCATGTTGATATAGGTTCGTCCTCCCTGGCTGATCACGGAGCAGTTGTTCGGATAGGTCCGCTGGGGGCCGATGACGAATTCTGCCCGCTCCAGCCGCGCGTCCAGCTCCGCGGGCAGCTTCAGCAGCCCCAGATTGGACAGATTGATGCCTCCCATTTCCCCGCTGCGCCGGTACACCAGATCCATCACCGCGTTCTTGATCCACACGGGCGCCAGCCGCAGCGCCAGCACCTGCTGCGGCTGGACGTTCGCCGCGATCATCCCGGCCATGTTCTGGGGCGTCGCCCCGGCCCGCAGCTGATGCTCCATGCTCCGGCAGAGCTCCTCCAGGGTATAGTCCCCGTATCGCGGGTCCACGCCCAGATTCAGCACCAGGGAAAAGTTCCGCAGCGTCCGGCTGCCGTACAGCCGCCGAAGATCCACGGGGATCGTGATCTTGACCGGCCTTCTCCGCTTCCGGTTCGGCCGGGCCTCGGCCTGCATCTCCAGAATGCTCAGCGCCAGCGTGCCCGCCAGCAGCGACGTGACGGAGACGCCCATCTCCCGGGCCCGATTCCGCAGCACCTCCGCCTCCGCGATGCCGGTGATCAGATGGCGGTAGCCCCGGGGCTCCCGGGTGCCCCGCAGCCGCCAGGAGGCTTCCTCCCGGCGGCTCATGGCCACCTCGGCCGCGTTTTTCAGAAAGCTGTCCTCCAGCTCCTCCGCCGGCGGCTTCTCCCGCAGATCCCTGATCGGATCGCCGGCGGGCAGCGACAGCCCGTCCTTCAGCGCCAGGTACCGGGCCACCAGGTTGGTCAGATAGGTGATTCCGCCCCGGCCGTCCGTCAGGGCATGGAAGCACTCCACCGCGATCCGGTTTTCATAGACCAGCACCCGCATGCAGTTCCGCTTCAGCTCCCGGCTGCTCATATAGGTCAGGGGATAGGCATAGTCCTGCCGCACCCGCAGCGGTTCCCGGCTTTCCTCCAGATAATACCAGAAGAACCCCTTGCGCAGGCGGACGAAAAAGGTCGGAAATCTCGCCTTCGTATCGTCCACCGCCCGCTGCAGCAGCGCCGTATCCACCGGCTCCCTCAGCGTTGCCGACACGCGGAACACGTTGCACCAGTCCCGCCGCGCGATGGCCGGAAAGATCAGCGCCGCCGTGTCGAGCCGAAACCACCTTCGGGCCATGAAATGCCTCCCCCGCGATTGCCTGTTCTCCTCTGGCTTATTTCACCTGCACCCGGACGACCACCGGCAGATCGCTGCGCCAGCCGCCCAGCTCCACCTCCAGCGCCGCCTCCGTGCGCCGCCAGGCTACCTTCGCGTCGCAGCCCAGCACCCGGACCTCCTCCACGATGCCGTGGAACAGGGGCAGATGGCCCGTCTCCCCGGAGTGCCGGAGGGAGCGGATACGGACGACGCCGTCCGCCGGGCAGACCATGTTGATCGCATAGATATGGGATCCGCGGCACAGGAAGCGGAAATCCTCCGCCGTCCAGTCCACGGGCTTCCCGTCCTCAAACTGGCCCTCCGCGGTGCGGGTGGGGCCTTCCCCCGTCACGCGCCACAGGCCGGTATCCCGGATGGCTTCCCCGTTCACCCGCATCCAGGCGCCCACCGTGCGCAGGATCTCCTGATCCTTTTCGCTGATCGTTCCGTCCGGCTTCGGACCGATGTTGAGCAGCAGGCGGCCGTTCTTGGCCACCACGTCCGCCAGCGTCTGGAGGATTTCCCGGGGGGATTTGAAGGTCGCGCGATCCGGCTGCTCCGAGTAGCACCAGCTGCCGCGCATCACGCTGGTATCGCTCTGCCAGAGGAAGGGCTTCGCCTCAGCGAACTGCCCCCGCTCCATATCCGGCACCGCCGTGCCGAAGGGGAACGCGTCGTGCTTGTAGTTGATGATGCCGCCGCCCCAGGCCTCCGCCCGGTTGTAGTAATAGGCCGCGAAGCGCAGCAGGTAGGGCCGCACCGCCTCGTGCTGAATCCACCAGTCGAAGTAGAAGATCCGCGGCCGCATCCGGTCCACCAGCTCGCAGCTCCGCAGCAGCCAGTCCTCCAGAAACTCCTCCGTGGGCTCCGGCTTCGAAAACAGATCCTGCTGGTTCTCCGGGTCCGGCATCGCCGGCCAGTACAGATCCTCCCGACCGGCGTGGTCCGGCACATCGCTGTCAAACTCCCGGCCGTGGGCAAAGAAGAACCAGTGCTCCACCCGGTGGGAGGACACGCCGGGAGTCAGCCCCGCCTCCCGCGAGGCGGCCAGCAGCTCCGCGAGAATGTCCCGCTTCGGCCCCATGTCCACCGCGTTCCACCGGCTCAGCTCGCTGCCGTAGTTCTGAAATCCGTCATGATGCTCCGCCACGGGCACGATGTAGTCCGCCCCCGCCTCCCGGAAAAGCGCTGCCCAGGCCCGGGGATCAAACTTTTCCATCCGGAACAGAGGGATGAAGTCCCGGTATCCGAAGTCCCGGTGCTTTCCCCAGTGCTGCAGGTGATGCTCATATTCCGGGGTCCCCTGCATGTACATATTCCGCGCGTACCAGTCATGATAGGCCGGCACGGAGAAGGGACCCCAGTGCAGAAAGATGCCCAGGCGCGTCCCGGCATACCAGTCCGGCACCCGGTACGCGCCGAGGCTCTCCCAGTCCGGCTTCCACCGGCCCTCCCGGTTCACCCGGTCAATCTCCTCCAGGTATGCCTTGCGGTTCATCGTGTCCATCTTCATTTCTCCTGATGTCAGTTATTTATGTTTCCGCAGGGATCCAATTCAATCATTCCCTGGCCGAAGGG
>CAMNCR010000063.1 GCA_946534455.1 uncultured Clostridia bacterium
AAACATCAGGGGCTGGCGGCAAGGGCCTCTGAGCGCCAGGGCTCCGGCATGTTTTCCGGATCGGAGTCCTCGAAGGGCTCATATTTGCCGCTGCGGAACATGCGGTAAAGGGTGTCATAATGCGGATGCAGCCGCCAGCCTCCCTTGGTGGAGGTGGACTGGGCATCCACATGACAGTCGGGCAGGGCTTCCCGGATGCGGGCAACCAGTTCGGGATCCGGATCCCGGCTGTCGCGATAATTGTACCAGTAGATCCAGAGGCGCCGGAGGCTCTTCATTTCCATGACGGGAGTGATATCCTGGATATAATTTTTGACGAAGTTGAGATCCATCAGATGGTGCAGGCCGGTGAGGCAGGAAATATCCTCAATCTTTGCGTGGAAGATTTCCAGATATTCCAGATGCTCCAGGCTGCCGATGGGGGTGATGTCCTGAAGAGGATTGATGCCGATGATCAGCACGCGAAGCTCAGGCAGATCATAGAGAAAAGAGCAGTCGTCCAGGAGATTGTGTCCCAGGTCGAGGGCATAGAGGTTCGTGCAGTACCGCACCAGAGACAGGTATTTCGTGGAGTGCTTGGTGGAATTGACATCGTGAAGCGTCGAAAAAGCGGTGGCATCCGTGCGGAGTATATGATCCTGAATGCGCATGGTCATGCCGAAGGTGATGTCGGGAAAGCGCTCATTGAGATCCGTGATCCGCTCGTAATCGATGGTGGTGGCGAAAAGGTCCACCTTTTCCACATCGGGCAGACGGGACAGGAAATCATAGAAGGCATCCCATTCCTTTTTTCCGATGACGCGCTCTCCCAGATCCACATAGGTGACCGAGGAATCCACGGTCAGATCCCCGAAGGAAACAGACTCCGCCCTGGCGCGGAGGGCGGGAAGGGCGAAAAGAAGCGACAGCAGGCAGAGCATGCCGCACCGGATGAAGATAGAGGATAAGCGTTTCATGGCTGGGATTCTCCTTCCTGCTGCGTCTGGGTCAGCTGTGCGCGGAGCTGCTCCACCTCCGTCTGCAGCTCCGCGAGATCCTCCCGGAGCTCCGCAGCGCGGGCTGTGGACTCCTCCAGGGTCAGGGAGGCTTCCCGGACCGCGTTATTGACATCCTGCAGCTGCTCCTGGAGCGCTTCTTTTTCGGCAGCGGTTTGTTCCCAGGCGGAGCGGCTCTGCTCCAGCCGGCGGGTCTGCTCCCGCAGAAGGGCGGACTGACGGACCCAGGATGCGACGACGGAGCCGGAAACACACAGGGCAGCGAGCAGCACCAGGATACAGAGAAAACGGAGCTCCTTCCTCATGGCGTATCCACCTCCGGAAGCGCAGCGGGTTCTTCCGCGTCCAGCTGGGCCTGAAGGCGCTTGACCTCCTCCCGAAGGGCTTTCCGCTCCGCCTTCAGGGACGCGACCTCCTGCTGCGCTGCATCCGCCTGAGGCTGGAGTCTGGCAAGCTCCGCTTCTGCTTCGGGCAGACGGGCGGAAACCTCCTCATATTCATGCTGCTGCTTGCGCTCCCGACCCAGGCTGGTTTCCAGACTCAGGGCCAGATCCGCTTCCCGCGCGCGCAGAGAGGCGGAAATCGGTACGGAGGCCAGGAGAACGACGACGCACAGCAGCAACAGCAGCGCAAAGAGCAGGGAAAAAGAATCGGAAAACTGTTTCATTTCATCTCCGCCTTTCGGGCCATGGATGCGGCCGGCAGGGAAAGGAAGCGAAGGATTTCATGCCACCAGGGGAAAAGCACCGCATCCTCCGACCGATAAATTTCATGCCTGGAGCGGGGCACCAGCGAATATTCTCCCATCGGAACCCGGCTGATAAACTGCTTCTGAGGCTCGCTGAGCACGCTGTGATCCTCCTCCGCGCCATACAGGCGGACGGGGCAGGCGATGCGCTCCGGTGCGCCGGGAGCGAGGATTTTCCGGGTGACCCGCATGCTTTCCAGGGTCCAGGTATAGGTCGGAGCGCAGTTCTGATATTCGGGATGAGAGACCCGGATGCCATCATACCAGGCAAAACGGGCGGGATCGGTGGCGCAGGAGGTCTCAAAGTTTTCCGGGCCGGAGTAGGGCTTGAAGAAGAACACCCTGCGGGAGCCGTGACCGATGGCACGGGCCGCGTGGCACAGGGAAGCCGCGATGCCGTAGGGCACGCCGGAGCGATCCGGAGCGATCATGGGCGCACAGAGAACCGCGCGGGAGAAAAACTCCGGGTACTGCTCCAGAAAGAGCACGGAGACAGCGCCGCCCATGGAATGGCCGAACAGACACCAGGGCTTCTGCAGCGGAGCGAGGAGCCGATCGCAGACGATTTTCAGGTCGGAGATATAATCCGCGAAATGCTCCACATGCGTATCGCCGACATTCGAGAGACCCTCCTTGCGCCAGGAATGGCCGTGTCCCCGCTGATCCAGGGTGACGACGTTGAAGCGGTTGCGGAGCAGGGAATAGATCAGCTCGGAAAACTTGAAGGCGCTTTCCGTAAAGCCATGGACGAGCACCAGGGTTCCTGCGGGCGCTTCCGCGGAATATACGGCACAGGCCAGCGGCGCCTGATCCGCGCCGTGAAGCGTTTCCCTCCGCACGCGGGTTTCCAGGTACGGCAGGACCACGTTGTTCATGGTTTCCTCATAAGCGGAGGAAACGATCAGAGAATCCTCATTGAAAGGCTCGGCGGTCATACGGGAACGACACTCCTTTCCGGGTCAGTAGGCACGGGTCTTAAAGCGGCGGTGAATCCGATAGGGGTTATACAGCGTCTGCGGCGTGTTGGCATAGACGGAGATGGAACGGTTTCGGGTCACATTGAGCACCAGACCGATGCCGCCCATATTGGTCATCATATTGGAACCGCCGTAGGAGAGGAAGGGCAGAGGAATGCCCGTGATCGGCATGAGACCGAGGGTCATTGCGATGTTTTCCAGCACATGGAACAGGAGCATGCCCATGACGCCGGTGATGATCAGGCGGCCGAACTTGTCCCGGGTATACCAGGCCAGATAGAGCATGCGCAGCAGGATGAGGACATAGCCCAACAGCACGATGATGCAGCCGACGAAGCCCCAGGTTTCACCGATGGTGGCATAGATGAAGTCCGTCCAGTCCGCCGGCACGTAATTGAGCTGGGACATGGCGCCGTTGACAAACATGCCGTTTCCGGTCAGCCCGCCGGAGCCGATGACGATTTTGGACATGGTCTGCTGATACGCGTCGGAGGAGGAATACAGCTCCGGGTTCAGGAAGCCGGAGATGCGCGCCAGCCGGTAGTCCGTGGAACCGGTGGCGACCATGAAGCCATACAGGGCCAGGATTCCGAGAATGGCAATGGCGGCCAGGATGCTCAGGGTCTTCATAGACACGTTGGAGAAATACATCATCACCGCGAAGAGGAAGATGATCACCAGCAGGGAGCCTGTTTCGCCCTGGAGCAGGATGACTGCGCCGGGGATGATAACCATGGCGAAGGTCCGGACGAAGGAGCGGAGGGTGGACAGGGGGCGGTCCTGCAGGGACAGCTGTTTGGCCAGCAGCAGAATCATGGAAAGCTTGGCGAATTCCGAGGGCTGAATGGTGTATCCCCAGAGAACGTCCAGCCAGGCCTTCACGCCCTGGGCCCGGTTAAAGACCGTGGTGACGGTCAGCAGGCCGAAGGAAATCCAGTAGATCAGCTCCGCATAGCGGCGCAGAAAGTCGTAGGGAATGGCCATGAGCACGCCGATGACCAGCGGCGCGACCAGCAGAAACAGGCACTGGCGCAGCGTATAGGAGGATTCAACGACGTGATTCAGGAAGGAGGTATCCGTGGTGGATCCGGGCGAAAAGGTGGCGACGCAGACCGCGACCACCCCGAACAGGGACATGGCAAAGACCATGACGATGAGGGGAATATCCACATGTGCCCGGGCATGCCGGTTTTCAGAGATCATGGAGCGATGGCACCTCCCTGACACGAAGTTGTCTGAGCCGCTGCCAGAGGGAGCTCCGGGCGGCGCCAAGATGCGGGAAGGGCACATCCTCCCCGCGCAGGCGGCGGGCAGCGCGGATGACAGCCTGCCGTGCGGGACAGTCCAGCTGCATGAAGGAGGTGTGCCGCAAAAGCGCACGGTAGACCAGCGGATCCTCCGGTATTTCCGCCAGCAGCGGGCAATCCAGGGTTTGCGCGACGGTTTCCGCGGAATACATTTCGCCGGTATGCACCAGATCCGCGTTCAGGCGATTGACGATCAGACGGGGCCGCCCTTCCGTTTTTTCCTGCAGAATGGAGCAGGCCCTTTCCGCGTCCCGCATGCTGATATCATCCGGCGAGGTGACGAGGATGGGTTCGCAGATGCCGGTGTTGGCAACATTGCGAAAGCCGCGCTCGATTCCGGCAGGGCAGTCAATGAGAACGAAATCATGCTCCGTGCGAAGGCTTCGAATGACGCGGCGCAGGGATTTCGCGTCCAGCGCGCGGGCCCGCGCAAACTGGGCAGCAGGGAGCAGCCACAGTCCGGAAACCCGGGGAACGGGCAGCAGCGCCTGCTCCAGCTCGCAGTCGCCCGAAATGACGTCGAGGAGATCATAAACCACCTGGTTTTCCAGCCCGAGCAGAGCATCCTGCCCGCGGAGGCCGATGTCTGCGTCAAGGATGACGGTGGAGGAGCCCAGCGAAGCCAGGGCGGCTCCGAGGCCGGCGGCCAGCGTGGATTTGCCAACGCCTCCCTTGCCGGAGGCGATCAGAAAAGTGCCGGACAAAGTCGATTCCTCCTTCCCGGCTGTGCTGCCCGGAGGGTTTCCGGGACGGTTACGGTCCAAGGGTATTTCCGATGGGCAGCGTAATATCGACGCTGCGCAGAGTTTTCTGCTCCATGAACCAGCCGATGAAATCCTTCGGAGCCTTGGATGCCTCTGAACCGGAGTAACCGTTGGGAATGAAGCAGGCAACGGCAATTTCCGGATTTTCGAAGGGGGCAAAGCAGACGAACCAGGAGTTGTTTTCCAGGTCGATGGAGGTGACCTGTGCGGTTCCTGTTTTCGCGGCGATCTGCTCCCGGTAGGGCCAGTTTTTGAAGTATTTACCGGCGGTACCGGATTCATCGACCACGCCCTGCATCCCTTCCCGGATGAGCGGCAGATATTCGTCCGCGTATTCCAGGCGGTGGATCAGGGTGGGCTCCCGCTGGGAAAGGATTTCTCCGTCGGGGGAGGTGATGGAGTCGATGAGGGATACATTGTACAGATATCCGTTGTTCGCCACGGTGCAGACGTAGCGGGCGACGGCGATGGGCGTCAGCACGGTCACGGACTGGCCGATGCCGGTCAGAATGGTCTGGCCGCCGCCCCACTTGATATCGTTCATGTAGTTATAGGTATCGCCGATGACGGACTGGAGATAGACCATCTCCTTGGTCATGTTCAGCTCCTCCATGAGGATGGTGCGCATGTTCTCCACCCATTCGGTCTCCGGATAATTGACCGCCATATCCATCAGGCGCTTGGCGCAGACGGAAAGGCGCTCGTCATCATACTCGATGTTCCGGGAGGCGCCGCAGTTTTTCAGATGCGTCTTGATGGAGTTGAAAACGATGATGGGAATGGAGGTGTCCTGATTGGCTTCGTTTACAGCCTTGGAGGGGTCGTAGAGCGTATTCTGCGAGCCGACGACGGAGCGCACCTCGCCGGGCAGGTCGATGCCGGTCTTGGAGGTCAGGCCGAAAAGCCCGGCATAGCGGTACAGCCGCTCCTCACCCAGCCGCGAGGAAAGCTCGTAGAAGAAATAGTTGCAGGAGTTGGTCAGCCCGTCCACGATGGTCTGATTCGCGTGCAGATACCGGCTGTTGGCATTGATCCAGCACTTGGGCGCGGTGGATTCATCCTTGTTGTACTTGGTGTAGTATCCCATGTCCGAGATGCGCTCCTTCGGCTGCAGCTCGCCGGTGGAGAGCGCGCCCATGGCGGTGACCATCTTGAAAATGGAGCCGGGGGTGCCGCGGGCATGAATACCGTAGTTCAGGAGCAGATTCCGGCTGTCCCCCAGGATGGCCATGGCCTCCTTGCCGCCGGCCACCAGGGCGTTCAGGTCGTAGGTGGGATAATTGGCCAGGGCCAGCACGCGGCACTGCATGTCCAGCACGACGAGGCAGCCGTGCTCCGCCAGGGCCAGCGGATACTGGACCCAGTTCCGGTTGTGAATATCCGTCTTGTTGGCCTCCTGCCATTTGGGGGAGGCCAGGTTTTTCTCCTGGAGGGCGCGGGTGGAAGCCACATTGGCCGCGATGGCGCGCTCCGCCACCGCCTGATAGGCGGCGTTGAGGGTCAGCTTGACATTGTTGCCGTCCTGAGGCTCGGTGTAGGAAAGCTCACGGACGACGCGGGACATCTGGTCCCGCTCGACGACACGGGAGCCCTTGCGCAGGGAGGAATTCTGGGTCAGCCAGTCCTCCATGGAGGATTCAATGCCGTCCCGGCCGATGGTGTCGTTATAGGAATAGCCCTTGGCCTTCAGATTCAGCCACATGGCGCGGGAGGGAATGGCACCGGTATAGCCGATGATCTGCGAGGCCAGCGTGGCACGGGGATAGACCCGCTTGGTTCCGATTTCGATGCTCATGCCCGGAAGCATCATGGAACGGGTTTCGATTTCGATGACGGTTTCATAGCGCACATCCCGGGCGATGACAATGGGCTGCGAGTTAAAGATGTTCATCTGCATTTCGGAGTAGATGGCCATGATTTTCAGCATCAGATCCTCCGGGGTATCCTCAGGAATCTGATACCGCTTACTCAGCTGCTCTATGCACTGGGCCGCGGTGGTATAGCTGGCACGGGTCGCGTAGTTGTTCTGACGCCACTGCTTTTCCCGGGTCGCCAGAACGGACTCGGAAACGCCGGAGCCGAAATGGAACTCCCACTCTCCGGTTTCCGGGCTGCGGCGGATGACATAATCGATGGCCATGGTGCCGCCGTTTTTCTCGATGATGCCGATGGCATCGATGATGGAGGCGGTGTAGCGGGCATACTGCGCCTTGGAGTTGGCCGCGGCATCCTTCTGGAAGGTGACGTTATAGACCATCTGGTCCTCGGCAAGCACGACCGAGTCGGCGGAGGTGATGTTTCCGCGCTTGCCCCGCAGGGCGATCGTTTTGGTGCGGGTGCTCTCCGCGTCGGCGGCGTATTCCTCAGAACTGCCCAGCTGCAGCCGGATCAGGCCGGAGACGAGCCAGACGAAGATGGCGAGAATGATGAGAATAAAGGCGAAGTACCGCCAGAATTCCGGGTTTTTCTTTTTGCCGGTTTCCATTCCGGATTCATGTCCTCCTTTCCGGTCGGATGAGGGGCCTCAGCCCGCAGGAAGCTTTTATTTCTGACTGAAGACGACCGGGGCAATGGTGACGCCCGGCGCGTCGATCTGCCGGCCCAGGATGGCCCGGCGAAGCGGAAACTCCAGCAGCAGGGTCAGCAGCGTGGTGGACAGCACGTCGATCAGCGCGCGCAGCAGATGGCCCGCGGTAATGGCGGATCCGCCGATGTAGATATAGGTCACCTGGATGACCTCGTAGGCCAGAATATTGACAAAGGCGCACAGGAGCGTTCGGATCCAGGGCGCCAGCTCCTTCTTCCTGCGGTTGGTGGCCCGCTCATACTCCAGGGTTTTGAGGGACTTGTCCGCGAAGGGAAAGGAGGCAAAAAGGGTCGTCAGCGAATACAGGGCCAGATTCAGATAGGAAACGGACGGAAGCATGATCTGGGTCAGGAGACCGAAAATCATGCCGACCCAGAAGGCGCGAAGCTTGCCGTAGGCGACGGTGACGATGCCGATGATGGCATAGAGCAGGTTCGGGGTGACGCCGGCAATCTTCAGATACGGCATGATGCAGACCTGTCCCAGATAGCCGAAGACGATCAGCACGGCGAGCATCAGGGTGCGGCGCAGCAGGCTGGTCTGCGTGGGGCGCGATGCGGTATTCATCCCGATTACTCATCCTCCTCATAGGTCATGGCGTCCGGATCGGGCGTGATGTAGGGAGTCGGCGTCGGCACCGGCGAGGGCGTCGGGGTGGGGGTGATTTCTCCCCGGGGATTGACCACCTGATATTCCAGCGAAGTAACGTTCGGGGTGGGAGAGGGCGTTGCGGTGGGCGTCGGGGAAGGCGTGGGCGTCTCCGTTGGCTCCGGCGTCGGCGTTGCGGTCTGATCCGGATCGGCGGTGGACTGGGAATCGAACAGAGAAGAGGCGATCTGCGGGACCTCGGGCGAGGGGAAAGCGCTTTCCAGCGGAACGAACTCGATGTCGGTCCGGCCGTTTTCCCGCCCCTCAATGGCTTCCGGAATCGGCTTATATCTCAGGACGATTACGGATTCCAGATGCTGGAAATCCACCTGCGGCTCCAGGACGATATACTGCTTGTTGGCTTCCATGCCACGGGTGCTTTCACGCACGACGCCGATGGGAATGCCCTTGGGGAAGGACATGCCGACGCCGGAGGTGACCACCAGATCCCCGGGGCGGGGCAGATTATCGTCCGGAAGGTAATACATGCGGCACAGGGGCGTTCCGTCCACACCCAGGGTGCCGCGGACTGTGCCCTGATCCCGGGAGGACTGAATCAGCCCGGCGATGGAGGCTTCGGAGTCAATGATCGTGCGGACGGTGGCACTGTGGGGCAGAACGTTTTCCGTATAGCCTACGAGGGCGCCGGAAATGGTGACCGCCATATAGTCCTCCACGCCGTCCGCCAGGCCCTTGTTGATGGTGAAGGTGGAAAAGTAGTTGGAATCGGATTTGCCGATGACGGAGCA
>CAMNCR010000064.1 GCA_946534455.1 uncultured Clostridia bacterium
TTAACACCCAGAGCTTTGAGGAGTATTACCGCCTGATCGATTCCGGCCATCTGGGCATCAACCGCGGCTATATCCGCGACCGGGAGCAGCAGCTGCGCTGGTCCATCATCCTGCCGCTGAAGAACTGGTGGGTGCGCAAGGACCGCTTTGAGCAGATGAACGGCATCTCCTTCGACCGCGTGTTCCGCAAAAAGGTGGCTACTCTGAAGGAGCACGGCCTGGTGGAGGAGGCAGGCAACAAGTTCCGCCTCACGCCCCTGGGAGACTGTCTGGCCGACGAGGTAGCGGAGCAGTTCAACGCCAGCGAGTTCATTCCCTTCCCGCGGGACCACTATGAGGAGGGGCCGCTGAATCCGTATCTGAACAACACCAGCGAGGACGCCATTCCGCCGGAGGCCTGAGGCCCACAACTGAAAGGAAGACATCATCATGACCGAATCGGAACTGATTCGCGTCCCGGTCCGAACCCGGGCGTCGATCACGCATCTGGGAAGCCTGGATTCCTTTGACATCACCTCCGGCGGCAAGCGCGCCGCGGGGCTGATTCTGGAATATCTCAACGGTGACCGCTCCTCGACCGACAGGCTGAAGCGCGCCATCGATCTGTATGAAAAGCTGATCCCCTCGGAAAACTTCGGGGGTGAATATACGGCCCTGCAGTGGCTCTGCCGCCTCTGGTCCTCTCCGGAGCAGGCGCGGGAGGAGCTGCTGCGCCAGCCGGCGGTGCATGCCTTCTTCGATCTGCTGTCCGCGAACGATTACGCGGATCTGAAGATGTACCTGAACCTGAAATATCATTTCAAGGAGCGGGAAAAGGACGATATCGCCGCCAAGGAGCGCCTGCGCTTCCTGGAGGATTTCATTCTCTTCAACAATCCGGACCGGGAGCGCTGGGAAAAGACCCGGGAAAACATGGAGCAGTTCCGCATTCAGCCCGGAGATCACGTGGCGGATGTGGGCTCCGGCTCCGGATATTTCACCTTCAAGTTCGCGGATATCGTCGGGGAGCAGGGCAAGGTCTACGCCATCGAAACCAATCCGCTGCATCTGGACTTCCTGCATCACTACATCGATCAGTATGATGTGAAGAACGTGGAGGTGGTCACCAGCAGCTTCAGCGGCATCGGCCTGTCGCCGGAGACGAAGGTGGACGTGGTCTTCATGTGCTCCCTGTATCACAACGTCTACGCCGCCTTCACCGACTATGAGCGGGATCAGTTCGTCGGCAGCATCCGCAGCGCCCTGCGGGAGGGCGGCCGCCTGATCATCGTGGATAACGACCTGGTGCCGGAGGACGATATTCCCTATCACGGGCCCTATATCTGCAAGGATCTGGTCCGGGCCCAGCTCTGGTATTACGGCTTCCGCATGGTGGAGAGCTATCAGTTCACGCCCCAGCGCTATGTGCTCGTCTTTGACAAGGTGGACATCCCGGCGCCCCTGGGCCGCTCCACCCTGAACGACAGTCTGGACGAGCTGACCATCGGCTCCACCTCCGCGCTGATCCGCTACCGGATCATCGGCACCGCCACCTCCGGCTATTCCGTCCGGGGCAAGCGGATCGGCCAGCGGCTGTATGACGCGCTGCAGGCGGGGGACCGGGCCGGCATCGCGCAGGCGCGGGACGATTTCGGCGCGCTCTGGCCGCAGGAACGCATCGGCGATGACTATACCGCCTTCATGTGGTTCTGCGACTATTTCCTGGCGGATGAGGCCGGCCGGAAGGCCATGCGGGCGGATCAGCTGACCGATTCCTACTGCGCCTTCTTCACCGACAACGGGAACGAGCGCTTCCTGAAATATCTCTACACCAAGTTCGACCTGGCCCGGCCCATTCCGCCGGACGCGGACGAGCAGCTCAACTATGAGTATACCGGCGAGGGCGAGATCACCATTCCGACCCTCAACGAGTGGAATGAATACATGATCTTCAACAACCCGAACCGCAAGGCCTGGGAAAGAACCGACGAGATGCTGGCCAGGCTGGATATCCGGCCCGGGGAGCACATCGCGGATATCGGCTGCGGCGGCGGATACTTCTCCTGGCAGTTTGCGAAGATGGTGGGCGAGACCGGCAAGGTGTATGCCACCGAGATCAACCAGGATGCCATTGCCTACCTGCAGAGCTTTATTAAGGCCTATGACGTCAAAAACATCGAAACCGTGGTGACCCGCATGAACGACGCGGGGCTGCCGGCCAACTCGGTGGACACGGTCTTCATGTGCAGCATGTATCATGCCGTCTACATCACCAACATCGAGTTCGTCAAGGACCACTTCATCGACACCGTCAAGAAGGCCCTGCGCAAGGGCGGCCGGGTGATCGTCGTGGATAACGACATTCCCGAGCCGGGCATTCCTTCCTATTACGGACCCGGCATCATTCCGGAGATGATCATCTCCCAGCTTCACTATTACGGCTTCGAGCTCGAATCCCGTGTGCAGCTGATTCCGCAGCGCTTCGCCCTCGTGTTCCGCATGGTGGACGCCTCGACGACCAAAAACAAACTGAAGGCGAAGGTCAAGTATAAGGCCCGGGTCGCCGGCGAGCACTTCAAGAAGCGCCCCATGCGGCCGCAGCACTGAAAAATCTGAAGGGGGACAGGGGGACAGGAGACATGAACACCGCTCAATACACCAATCTCGGAAGACCCGAAACCATCCAGAGCATGACCCGGGGCAAGAATTCCCTGGCCGTGCTGGCCATCGGCGAAAACGAACCGCAGAACCAGGAAATGATCGCGGCCAAGATCGCTTCCGGCTTCGTCGAAAGCTATCTCCGCCGCCCCTCCCTGAAGGACGAGGCCATTCAGAAGATGACCGAGTTCGCCCATGATGCCCTGACCCAGCAGCAGTCCGCGTCCTATCCGGTCGCCTGCCATCTGGCCGTTCTGGCGACCCTGGGCAACCAGTTCCGCTGGATGACCCTGGGCGACGTGCGGATCTACCATTTTGTCAACGGCCAGATCATGCGCTCCAACGAGGGCAGCGTGCCGCCTCTGGGCAGCCGGCAGGGCGAAAAACGCCCGGACGGCATTTCCGCCACGGACTTCTCCCAGGGAGAAAACTCCTTCCTGATCTGCTCCGGCAGCTTTGCCCGGGCGGTTCGGGAGCATGAGATGGAAAATACCCTGTCCATGGCGGATTCCGCCGAGGACTGGCTCCGCCTCCTGCGGGAGCTGTACGAGGACCGGGCGGAGGAGCCCTTCGCGCTGCAGACCGTTTTCATTCCCGCCCGGCGCAAACGCATGCCCAAGAAGGCCGTGATCGCCATCTGCATCGCGCTGGTGGTGCTGGCGGTGGGCGCCTTCTTTGCCATGGGCGCCCTTCGCAGGAAGAACGGCGGAGAGGGCGGACCCGGACAGCGCCCGCCGCAGCAGGGGCAGGAGATGCCGCAGCCGCCGGCCCCGCCCACCGAGCCTCCGGAACCGGAACCCCCGCAGGGGGGCGGCGGAAATCCCGGCCAGAAGCCGACCAAGCCGCCGCGGCCCGAACAGCCGACTCAGCCCCCGGCTCCGACCCAGCCCTGATTTCATTTTTTCACCGAGGAGGTGACCACCCGCTTGTACATCGTGAAAAACGCCGTCCGTGACATTCTTCGTTCTCCCGGACGGACCATCATCATCTGCCTGATCGTCGTGGTCATTTCCGCGGCCTCCTGCATCGCCCTGTCCATTCAGCAGTCCGCGCAGACGGCCCGCGCCAACGCCAGCGCCGCGCTGCGCATCCGGGGCCGCATCCGGGCGGATCGCCAGTATGTCATGGAGGCGCTCCAGGCGGCGGCGCCGGAGGAGGGCGGGGAGGAAGCCTCCGGAGAGACGGAGGAGACCTCCATGCAGGAGACCCTGAAGGCGATCTCCGGCCTTTCTCTGGAGGAGCTGCAGACCTATGCCGCCGCGGACGCGGTGCAGAGGCTGTACTACTATGCCACCCTGTCCCTTTCCGGGGACAACGGGCTGACCCCCCTGAACCAGGATGACCACGCGGACATTGAAAACGCGATTTCCGACGCCATTCCCACCGGCGCGGACCGGCAGCAGGGCCCCGGACCCCGGGGCCCCGGAGGCGGACCGGGCGGCATGAACATCAAGGACATCATGGCCTCCATCAACTTCGGCGGGGATTTCCTGCTCTATGGCTATTCCTCGGACGAGGCCATGGAGGAGTTTCAGGACGGCACCTCCTATATCACCGCCGGCAGCATGTTCCCCCAGGGCACGGCGGAGCCGGTCTGCATCATCAACGAGGATCTGGCGACCTATAACGGCCTGGGCGTGGGCAGCCAGATTTCCCTGTCCAATCCGGCCGCGAAGGGGGAGCGCTACGCCCTGACCGTGGTGGGCGTCTTCAAGAACACGGCGGATACCTCGAACAGCGTTTCCCAGGCGGCGGATGATCCGGCCAACCATATTCTGACCAGCTATGCCGTGGTGCAGGACATCGTGGAGCGGAGCAAAGCCTGGCGCGATCCGGCCTCCGTGGAAAGCCTCCGGACCCTGGAGGACGGGAGCACCGCCGAGCAGCTGCTGACGGACGACGGCACCCTGGTGATCAGGGGCGCGGCGGCGGAAGCGGATTCGGGAGAGGTCAATGAGCACGCGCTGTCGGAGAATGTTTCGGGCACCTATCTCTTCGCCACCATCGAGGATTTTGACGCCTTCGAAGCGCAGGCCCGGGAGCTGGGCCTGTCGGAAAACTATACCGTCACCAGCTCGGACGTGGCGGGCTACGAGGCCAGCCTGGTGCCGCTGGACAATCTGAGCGCCTATGCCAATACCTTCCTATATATTGTGCTGGGCGTGGGCGCGGTGATCCTCATCGGCGTGAATGTCTTCAACATCCGGGAAAGAAAGTACGAAATCGGCGCCCTGACCGCCATGGGCATGCGGAAGGGCAGGGTGGCGCGGCAGTTCATGCTGGAGCTGACGATTGTGACCTTCCTGGGCATCGTGATCGGCTCGGGCATCGGCGCGGTGGCCTCCACGCCGGTGACCAACACGCTTCTGGCCTCCCAGATCGCCTACGAGGAAAGCAACAGCGAAAAGCTGAACGCGAACTTCGGCCGGGAGGTGGCGGAGCAGGGCGTCAAGCCCCATGGCGGGGATGTGTCCGGCGAGGTGCAGTATGTCTCCAGCGTGACCTTCTCCTTTGACTATGACATCCTGTATAAGATGATCCTCATCGGGGCGGCTCTCGCCCTGGTGTCCAGTGCCGCGGCCATCGGCTTTGTCCTCCGGTATAATCCGCTGGAAATTCTGGCAGAAAGGGATTGATGCCATGAGCATGCTGTCCATTCGCAATCTGTCCTTTGCCTATGACCGCCATCATCCGGTGATCCGGAACCTGTCCCTGGATTTCGAGCAGGGAAAGTCCTACGCGATCGTCGGGCGCAGCGGCGCGGGGAAAACCACGCTCCTGTCCATGCTCAGCGGGCTGCTCAAGCCGGTCAAGGGCGAGATCCTCTATAACGATCAGGACATCACGAAGATCAATTCCTTCCTGTACCGCAGCCGGGATATCGGCGTGGTGTTCCAGAGCTACAATCTGCTGCCCAAGCTGACGGCGACGGAGAATGTCATTCTGTCCATGGACATCGCCCGGGTCCGCCATGTGAAGAAAAAGGAAACCGCCCGGGCGCTTCTGCGCCGGGTGGGGCTCACGGAGTCGGAAATGGGCCGCCGGGTGCTGCTTCTTTCCGGCGGCCAGCAGCAGCGGGTGGCCATCGCCCGCGCCATGTCCTACAATCCGAATGT
>CAMNCR010000065.1 GCA_946534455.1 uncultured Clostridia bacterium
CATTCCTCAGCAGCGCCTGATGAATGACTTCGGCGCCACGGTGCTGGGTGTCAACATGATTTTCCCCGGCATCTATCTGTCCTGATCCTCTCGAAAAAATGGCCGGCATGGGTTGAATCCGTGCCGGCCTTCTTCTGTTGTTTCCGGGTCATCAGTTCATGCTTCCCTGATTTGCTGACTCCTTCAGTCCTCTCCGCTTTCCAGCTGATCCCAGACCCCGTAGAGATGGTCCGTCTCCTCCTTCAGCTGGTTGTAGGCCTTTGTCAGCCTGGCAGCCTCTTCCGGATCCCTGTATGTCTGCGGATCCGCCAGCAGCCCCTCCAGACGCGCGCATTCGGCTTCCGTCTGTTCAATTTTCTTCTCCAGCTCCCTGAGCTGATCCTTTCGGGCCTGGGCCCGTTTCTGTTCTTCCCGGCTTTTCCGCTTCTCCCGTTCCTGAGCGGTGCGCGTCATCTGAGGCTGATTCCCGTCCGGAGGCTGTTCCCGGCTGATCTTTTCGAAATAGCTGTCGTAGTTGCCCAGATATTCGCGGATCCCGCTGTTCTCCAGCACGCAGACCCTGTCCGCAAAGCGATTGATGAAGTACCGGTCATGGCTGATCGCCAGGATGGTGCCCGGGAAGTCCTGCAGCGCTTCCTCCAGCACTTCGCGGCTGTCCATATCCAGATGATTGGTAGGCTCATCCAGCAGCAGCACATTATCCCGGCGAAGCATAAGCTCCGTCAGCGCCACCCGGCCCTTTTCTCCCCCGGACAGCGTATGGATCGGTTCAAACACCTCGTCTCCCGTAAACAGAAACAGGCCGAGTGCTCCCCGGATTTCTGCCTGATCCATCCTGGGAAAGTGATCCCATACCTCATCCAGGACCGTCTTATCCTCGTGCAGTCCTGCCTGATGCTGATCGTAATAGCCCAGATCGACCCCTGTTCCCCAGCGAACCGTACCCGCGTCCGGTTTTTCCAGTCCGAGCAGACATTTCAGCAGGGTAGACTTTCCCGTTCCGTTATCTCCGATCAGCGCTATGCGGTCCCCGGACCGGACATGCATCCGGATCCCGTCAAACAGAATCCGGTCTCCAAATCCCTTTCGGAGCCCCTCCACCATCAGCACGTCCTCCCCGGTTCTCCTGCGGGTTTCGAACCGGAAGCGGATGGCTCCCTCTTCCTGCGGCTTCTCCAGTCTCTCTATTTTTTCCAGCCTTTTCTCCCGGCTTTCCGCCAGGCGAATGCTCTTTTCCCGGTTGAACCGGCGATACATGGCGATGATTGCCTCCTGGCGGGCAATTTCCTTCTGCTGCGCCTGCCAGGCCTTCATTCGAATTTCATAGACTTCGGTCCGTTTTGCAAGATATTCGCTGTAATTGCCGTCATAAGTTTCCAGCGACCCCATCAGCAGCTCCGCCATGCGTCCGCACACATGATCCATAAAATACCGGTCGTGGCTGATCACCAGCACCGCGCCGCGATACTCTGTCAGATAAGCCTCCAGCCATGCAATGCTCTTCAGATCCAGGTGGTTGGTCGGCTCATCCAGCAGCAGAATATCCGGCTCCGTCAGCAGCATGCGGCCCAGACAGAGTCTCGTCCGTTCCCCTCCTGAAAGCAGACCGGCCTTCATCTCTCTGAAATCCCGCAGCTCGAGCCCGGCCAGCACGCCCTGCACCGCGGATCTCCAGCCATATCCGTTGCTGTTTTCAAAGTCACGGGTCAGCGCATCATACCGTCCCCCCAGGCGACGCAGTGCTTCAGGGTCCTCCGCGGCCGCGGCCATTTCCCCCTCCAGCCTCCGGAGTTCCGCCTCCATCCTGCGCTGCGGCTCGAACACGCTCTCCAGGACCTGCTGGACCGTGTCCTCCCCATTCAGCTCTCCCTGCTGCGCCAGATATCCCAGACGGAGCCCCTTCTGAACGCTGACCGTCCCTGCATCCGCAGTCTCTTCTCCGGCAATGATTTTCATCAGCGTGCTCTTTCCGCTGCCGTTCACGCCCACAAGGCCCATGCGCTCCCCGTTCTGGAGCGTCATGGAAACATCCCGGAGCACCTCATGCGTTCCAAAGCTTTTGGATATCCCCTGGAGAGAAAGAATGATCATAGCGACTCCTTACATCCATCTCATCAGCAGCAATGCGCAGGCGTTATACGCTGCGTGAAAAAACACCGCCGTCAGCCAGCTGCCGCTTTTTTCCCGGAAGAGCCAGGCACACAGGCCAAACAGGAAAAGCGCAGGCATTCCGGAAAGGGAACCGTGGCACAGAGCGAAGGCGGCTGCTGTGCACAGGCCGGCGATCCGTGGCGCAGTTCTCTGCTCCAGCCAGCGGCAGAGGAGCTCCCGGAAAAGCCATTCCTCCGCCAGCGGCACAGCCGTCACCAGCAGAAGCGACCGAAGCACGGTCCCGGCTTTCGTTTCCGGAGATAGGGGCTGAATCGGCTCCGGGAGGCCGGTCAGAAGAACCCAGCCCCTGGTCATCAACCCCAGCAGCCCCTGCGCCATGGCTCCCAGGAGCACCGCAGCCAGGATCCACTGCCAGCGAAGCTTCCGTTTCATGCTCCTTTGCGCAGCGTATAGACCGCGCCCACCTGGTCCCGGAGGGCAATCTGCAGGGCGACATCCTCCCCCGGAAGAATGCCCTCCCGCTGCAGAGCCCTTGCAGAGGTTTCCCGCGCCAGCGCCGGCGTGTTGTTTTCCCCGCTCAGATGGCCCAGAATAATATGGCCGGTTCCCGCGGACACAAGCCGCAGAAGCGCCTGGGCACAGGCTTCGTTGCTGAGATGGCCATGATCCCCCAGTATTCTTTTTTTCAGCGCTGCGTTGTAATGCGGATTCTGCCTAAGCAGATCCGGATCGTGATTGCTCTCCAGCAGCACCAGATCGCTGCCGGCGATGCGGGAAAAAACCTCATCGGAAAAGTGGCCGAGATCCGTCGCCGTAGCGATGCTCACTTCCCCGCCGTACAGCCGGAACCCAACCGGATCCGCCGCGTCATGGGGAATGGAAAAGGGGGAAACGCCGATATCTCCGAGAAAGAAGTCCCGGTTGGACCGGATTTCCCGCCGCAATTCCTCCGGAACGCGTCCAATCTTTGATTCCATCGCCCACCAGGTGTCCACCGTCGCATAGAGAGGAAGATGGTATTTCCGCGCCAGCACGCCGGCGCCTGAAATATGATCGCTGTGTTCATGGGTAATCAGCACGCCGCTGATCGTCTCCAT
>CAMNCR010000066.1 GCA_946534455.1 uncultured Clostridia bacterium
CCATCATCCGCCGCTCCGACCTGAAGATGTTCGAGCACAAGGCGCAGTACTACCGGGAGAAGCAGCACGACCGGCGGCGGCAGAACAGCGGCGCCAGCGAGCACTTTACCGGCGAGACGAAGAAATCCCTGGAGGCCTCCCCGGATCCGGTGACCGTGTTCCGGTTCGTCGACTACAGCGTGCAGACCCTGGCCGTGTCGGACGGCTTCTGCCGCCTGTTCGGCATCCCGGACCGCCGGCAGGCCGTGAGCCTGCTGGACCGGAGCTTTTACTGGAGCATCCATCCGGATGATCTGGACCGGTTTACCGGCGCCTTCCTGCGCTTCTCCGAGGGGACGGAGGAAATGGACGTGATCTACCGCAGCCGGACCAGCCTGACGGACAGCCAGACCGGCTATCATGTGATTCATGCCCGCGGAGCCCACGGCCACGCGGAAACCGGCGCGCGCATCGCCTACGTCTGGTATATGGACGAGGGCGTCTATACGGTGGACAGCACGGGCTTGGGCGCCCCCATCAGCCAGGCCCTGAACCGTGCCCTTCACGAGGAGAGCATTCTGCACGCGGCGCACTATGACGACCTGACCGGCCTTCCGAACCTGAGCTGGTTCTTCAAGCTCTGCGAGACCGCGCTGGCGGACATGCACCGGGAGGGGACGCACGGCGCGCTGGTGTACATGGATCTGTACGGCATGAAGTATTTCAACCATACCTACAGCTTCGCCGAGGGCGACGTGCTGCTGAAGGCCTTCGCGGAGCTGCTGGTCCGCCTCTTCGGCAAGGACTGCTGCTGCCGCATCGCCGCGGACCATTTCATCGTCCGGACCACCGATGAGCAGGCGGAGGCCCTGCTGACCCGGCTGTTCGCCGAGACCCGTCATCTCAACGGCGGCAAAACCCTGCCCGTCTACGCGGGCCTCTATTCCTTCGCCATGGAGGAGGTTCCGGTCAGCTCCGCCTACGACCGGGCCAAGATGGCCTGCGACGCCATCCGCAAATCCGACGTTTCCGCCTGGAACCCCTACAGCCAGGAGCTTCGGGACGCCATCCGCAAGCAGCAGTATCTGGTGGCCAACATCGACCGGGCGATCTCGGAAAGATGGATTCAGGTGTATTATCAGCCCATCGTCCGGGCCGTCAGCGAAAAAATCTGCGACGAGGAGGCCCTGGCCCGGTGGATCGATCCGGTGGAGGGCTTCCTGTCCCCGGCGGAGTTTATTCCCCTGCTGGAGAAGGCCGGCCTGATTTACAAGCTGGATCTGTGCGTGCTGGACCAGGTGCTGGAGAAAATGCAGGCGGAAAAGGCCGCCGGCACCCCGCCCGTGCCTCATTCCCTCAACCTGTCCCGGTCGGACTTTGAGGCCTGCGATATCGTGGAGGAGATCCGCCGCCGGGTCGACGCCGCCGGCATCGGCCGGAACCAGATCTCCATCGAGATCACGGAAAGCATCATCGGCAGCGATCTGGACTTCATGAAGGAGCAGGTCGCCCGGTTCCATGAGCTGGGCTTCCCCGTGTGGATGGACGACTTCGGCAGCGGCTACTCCGCGCTGGATGTGCTGCACAGCATTCCCTTTGACGTGCTGAAGTTTGACATGAGCTTCATGCGGAAGCTGGAGGAGGGAGAAAACGGCCGGATCATTCTGACGGAGCTGATGAAGATGGCCACCGCCCTGGGCGTGGACACCATCTGCGAGGGCGTGGAGACGGACGCCCACGTGCGCTTCCTGCAGGAGATCGGCTGCTCCAAGCTGCAGGGCTACTATTTCGGCCGCCCGGCGCCGGAGGCCAAGCTGCTGGAGCGCACGATCGACGGCCGGCATTTCGACTTCGAAAACCCGGAGGCCTCGGCCTACTACGAAACCGTGGGCCGCGTGGATCTCTACGACCTGGCCGTGATCTCCGGCCTGGACGAAAATCCCTTCCAGCACACCTACAGCACGCTGCCCACCGCGATCCTGGAGATCCGGGGAGAGCTGTCGCGCTTTGTCCGGACCACCCCCTCCTACCGGAGCTTCATACAGCGCTTCTTCGGCATCGACATTTCCGGCATGGCGCACGCCTTCGAAAAAGCCGACACGCCCTTTATGGATAATCTCCTGAAAACCTGCTGCGCCCGGGGCGGGAGCACCTTCTTTAACGAAACCATGCCGGACGGCTCCATGGTGCGCTCCTTCGCGCGCCTCATCGGCGTCAATCCGGTCAACGGCCATCAGGCCGTGGCCGTGGCCGTGCTGGCGGTCACGGATCCCGGGGACAGCCAGTCCTTCGCGAGCATCGCCCAGGCCATGTCCGCCGACGGACCCCCGGCGGCGGGCGGCGCGTCCTCCTGACCTCCGCGGCGCGCCTGAGCACAGCAGGACACAGGAAAGGAAGGCTGGAAGCATGGCAGCATATCAGATTCGGGACGCCAGGCCGGAGGATCTTCCCGCGCAGCGGGAGATCCTTCGTCTGTGCTTTGGGGACTCGCCGGAGGAGGCGGATCTTTATCTGCGGGACGCGGAGGGCTTCGGAGCCCGGTCCCTGGTGGCGGAGCAGGACGGACGGGTTATTTCCACCATCACCCTGCTGCCGGGGCTGACGCTGCACTCGGCGACGGGCGAACGCTATGCCTGCCCCTACACCTACGCCCTGGGCACCCTGCCCGAGGCCCGGGGGCAGGGCATCGGCATGGCCCTGCTGCTCGCCATGGCCGATTCCGCCCGGGCGGAGGCGGGCTTCGTCTGCGGCGCCGTGTTTGAAAAGAAGCTCAGAGACATCTATCCGCGCTATGTGCCGATGGAGACGATGGGCCGGATCCGGGAAGCGGCCTTTGACCGGGAGGAGCTGCCGGCCGTGCCCCCTCCCGCCCTGACGGAGCTTTCGCCCGAGGCCTACGGCCGGGCCCGGGAGGCCTTTCTGCGGGGCCGGGCCCACGCGGAATACGCGCCCGGCTATCTGCGCCTGGCGGCCCGGTTCGGCGCCCGGTTCTGGCAGGGGCCGGGGCTGCTGGCCGTCGCGGAGCCCGGGGAGGAGCGCTGCCCGGTCCGGGAGCTGCTGACGGAGCCCGGCGGATATGACCGGGCCGCCGCCGCGCTGGCCGCCGCCTTCCCCGCGCGGCATTACCGCTTCCGCACGCCCCCCTTCCTGCGGCCGGAGAAGCTGCCCCGGGAAGGGGAGATCCTGGACACCTTTGTCAGCCTCGGGCCGCCGCCCTCCGGGGAGGATTTCTGGGCCCCGCTGACGCTGGAATAACAAAATCGGCCTCCGCGCCGCAGGCTCTGCTTGTGCATTGTCCGGAAATACAGTACAATATCCGCATCCCACTTGACCGGAAAGGAATGAGCGCAGATGGATTTCAGCACGGTCTTCTTTCGGCCGATTCAGATGGAGGACCGGGCCTGGATGGAGCGCTGCATGGCGATCTGCCCGCCGCTTTTCACCTCGCTGACCTTCCCCTCCCTGATGACCTGGGCCGCCACCTACGGGCTGGCCATCGGCGGGGATGCGGATTTTTTCGTGGTGCGCAGCCAGCATGACAAGGGCTACTATTGCCCCTGCGGCGACGTCGAAAAATGCCTGGCCTTCATGGAGGACCGGGCCAGAAGGGAGCAGCCGGTGCGCTTCGTCTACGTGCCGGAGGCCCTGACCGGCCAGCTGGCCGCCGCGGGCTGGTCCATCCTCTACCGCGCGGATCTGAGC
>CAMNCR010000067.1 GCA_946534455.1 uncultured Clostridia bacterium
GGAGCCGGATACCACGCGCCGTTAAACCCATCGGAATCAATTCTGAACACCCTATTCTTCATCACGAGCCTCCCTTTCTGCAGCAAAAGCAGCCGATCCCCTCGACTGCGGTGACCTCGGCGGTTTCATACATTCGGGACAGCCTCTCCTGCAGGCTGCTTTGCGTTTCATAAGGCGCGGTGAAAAAGCCCTTCGGCTGATAGAGATGCCGGATGAACCAGTCCGTTCTTCTGCACTCGCCCCGGATGTAGAAGCATCCGCAGAATGTGCCGCCCTTTTTCAGCACCCGGAAGGTCTCCCTGTACGCCGCCTCCTTGTCCGGGAAGGCGTGAAAGCCGTTCAGGGACAGAACGATGTCAAAGGATTCGTCCGCAAAGGGGAGCGCTCCCACGTCGCCCTGGGTGAAAGTCACGTTGGCAATGCCAAGCCGCTTTGCTTTCTCCTGCGCCGCGGCCATCATGTCCGTGGAATAATCCAGGCAGGTGATATCCGCCATGGGCAGCGTCTGATAGACCGGCATGGTCAACACGCCTGTGCCTACCGGCACCTCCAGCAGTTTGCCTGAAAAGCCCTCCGGAATGCCGAAGAGGGCCTCCTCCAGGTAGGCTGCGTTCTTTTCTTCGTCCATGTTCCATACCACGCGGCAGATGGCCTTCCCTGGCCATGTGGAACAGGTCATCATGCCGTCATAAAAGCTGGCCTGTCCGCCGGTTGTCCTGTAAGCGTTTCGGATCTGATCCTTCCTTGTCATGCTGATCCTTACTCCTTCGCTTTCTGAAATTTGAAGCAGAAGTCAAGTCCCGCGTAATTACACCTTTTGACGGTCGCAAAGCCGCCGATTTCCATATACTCGTTGAGCCACTTGCGCCAGCCGGACTGCATGGCGTTGTACTCCCTGAGACTCAGTTTCATAATCAGTTCCTCCTTATCCAAACAGCGTACAGATCCACGCCGCGACGGCCGAAGCCGCCGGGAAAATGACCAGGAGCTTCAGCAGCTGGCTTTTGATGTTGAATCCATATTTTCTTCCCGCAAGCGCGCTTTGCGTTTCCGGATAGTAGTGCTGGAAGAAATGAAACTTCATCAGCAAAAAGTAATCGAAGCAGACCATGTCGTAGAGCTTGTAGATGGTGAAGATCAGCACAAACCTTGTGAAAAACTGCCAGAAGCCGAAACCGCTCCGGAAGCCGTCCCAGATGGAAACGATTCCCACACCCAGGGTCAAAAGGATGCTGAAGATCATGAGCGTCCATCCAATGGTTCTGGCGCCATAAAACAGTTCTTTTTCACGGGGAAGGATCGCCTCCCGCGCCTCCCTTGGCGCAGAGGAGAAAAGCTCCTTCTTCTGAATGAATGCCACGGCGGACAGCAGCATCAGCGTGATCGCCGCGCAGAACACAATGGCCAGAAAAATCGTCAGCAGCATAGGATCCCTCCGGGTTTATTTCTTCACACTGATCTGGTCATCGCAGGCCGTGCCCGGCAGCAGCACCAGGGTTTTGCCGTTCATATTGCCCATCCCGTCGACCTGCATGATGCCCATCTCCTTCTAAATGCTCCAGCCCGCGCTGTCTGCCTGCAGCTGCGTCATGCGGCGGAAGATGCTCCTGTCCTTCGCCATCAGCTCCGCGGGGCTGCCTTTCTCGGCCACTTTGCCATCGACGAGCACCACGATCCTGTCGGCGGCCTCCACCGTGCGCATCCGGTGGGCGATCACCAGCACGGTTTTTCCCTGCAGCAAGCGGGACAAGGCTCCTTGCACCCTGGTTTCATTTTCCACGTCCAGGGATGCGGTCGCCTCATCCAGCAGCACAATCGGCGCGTTTTTCAGCAGCGCCCGGGCGATGGAGATGCGCTGGCGCTCGCCGCCGGAGAGCTTCGCGCCATTTTCCCCGATAGGCGTCTGATACCCTTTGGGCAGCTTCTCCACAAACTCATCACAGTTGGCGGCCCTGGCTGCGGCCCGCACCTCCTCATCGGTGGCGCCGTGCCTGCCCAGGCGGATGTTTTCCATCACCGTGTCGTCAAACAGCACCACATCCTGAAACACCATCGAGTAGTCCGTCAGCAGGATTTCCGGATCAACGGTGGCAATATCCACGCCGCCCACCGTGATCTGTCCCTGATCGATGTCCCACAGCCTGGCAGCCAGCCTTGCGCAGGTGCTTTTGCCGCCGCCGGAGGGACCCACCAGGGCGGTGACCTCGCCCTCTTTCGCCGTAAAGCTGACGCCCTTCAGCACCTGCTTTTCGTCATAGGAGAACCATACATTCCTGAATTCGATATCATGTCCTTTTGGCGCAAAGCGTTCCGCGCCTTCCGCCGTGGGCGTATCGTAGATTTCGTTCAGCCGGTTTGCGGACACCTGGCTCATGAACATTTCGGCAATCAGGGCCAGGGCCTGGTCGAAGGGCGCATACACCCGGGTGATCACCAGCAGGAACATGAAGAGCAGCATAAAGTCGATCTGCCCGGAGAGAATCAGCCCGGTGCCGGTCAGGATGGTGGTGGCCACTCCCAGACGCATGATCACACTGGCACCGTTGACGAACAGGCCTGTGACCAGTTCGCCGTGGATGTTGGTCTTTTCGTGCTGGTCGATTTTGTCGTTCAATGCCTGCAGAAAGCGCTCCTCCTGGTTTGTGGCCCGGATCTCCCGGATGTTTTCCAGCGTTTCCTGGATGCCGTCGGACACCTGCAGGCTGTCCTGCTTCAGCCTCTCAGAATTTCGCCGGGACAGCCTCCTGCTGCCGAACAGCAGCGCAAAGGCCACAGGCACGCCCCACAGAACGGCGATCGCCAGCCGCCAGTCATAACAGAACAGGGCAATAGCGATGAGGGCCGTGGAAACACAGGAACCGTACAGGTATCCCAGGCAGTGGGACCACACATGCTCCAGCCGGTTCACGTCGCCCATGATGGTTTCGGTCAGGTCGGCCAGATCGCGCTTGCCAAAGTAGCCCAAAGGCAGCTTTCGCAGCCGCTCCGCCAGGCTCAGGCGGGTGGCCTTCACCTCACCGTACACCAGGCCGTAGGTGGACTTGTACTGCTGGATATGGGTGGCCAGAGAGAGAACAACAAAGGCCAGCACCAGCAGGATGTATATCCACGCATGGGGCAGCGGCGCACCTTGTGTCAGCGTGTCCATATACCTGGCCATCATCAGGTACAGGATCCCCATGCCGCCCATGACCACCAGATTGACGATCACCGTCCAGCAGGCGCCTCTCTTCGTGTTCTTCACGCCCTGGTCTGTAAGAGCGTAACGGCGCTGAAACGCTTTTCCAAACATTTATTTCGCCTCCTCCGCGGTGATTTTCCATTGCACAGCCTGGTTGTAATCCCTCCACATCCGGGCATACAGGCCATTCCTGCTCACCAGCTCAGCGTGGGTTCCCTGCTCAGCCACCCTGCCTTCGTTCAGCACGATGATCTGATCCGAGTTCACCACCGTGGACAGGCGATGCGCGATCATGATCACTGTGCGGTCCCGCGTCAGCGTGGCGAAGGCCTTCTGGATCAGGGCCTCGTTTTCCGGATCGGCAAAGGCCGTGGCCTCGTCCAGCACCACAATCGGTGCGTTTTTCAGGATGGCTCTGGCCAGCGCCACCCGCTGCTGCTCGCCGCCGGAGAGATAAGTGCCCTCCGTACCGATCACGGTGTCGATGCCGTCCGGAAGTTTTGCGATAATATCGTCACATTGCGCGGCGGACAGCGCTTTTTCGACTTCCTGCCGGGTGGCGTCTGGACGGGAGACGCGCACGTTCTCAAGGATACTGGCTTTGAACAGCCGGTTGTTCTGGAACACGAAGGCCACCTGATCCATCAGCACCCGGAGATCCGTGTCCCGTACGTCCACGCCGCCCACCTTCACCGCGCCGGAGGAAACGTCCCAGAACCGGGGAATCAGGCTGGCCGCTGTGGTCTTGCCACCGCCGGAGGGGCCCACCAGCGCCACAGTCTGACCGGGCTTTACAGAGAAAGATACATGATCCAGCGCGGGCAGCTCCGCCCCGTCGTAGGTGAAGGATACGTCTTCAAATGCCACGCTGTTGTCCCTGGGGGCTTTCGGATGATCGGTGATTTTCAGCGTCGGCGCACTCATCACCTGATCAATGCGGCCCAAAGCGGTCCTGGCCAGCATCATGCCGCTGGCGGCAAACATGATCCGGGCCAGAGCGGTGGAGATGATGGCCGAAAACACAGCGTAGAAAGCAAAGTTGGTCACAAAGCCCGCGAAGGTTCCGGCGCTCAGGGCGGCGGGAGCCAGCAGCAGGGCGACGGGAACCAGAAAGACGAAGGCTCCCTCTGTCGCGGTCAGGTTGACGGCCTGGGGCACCTTGCATACGTCGGCCTGGTAATGCTCCGCCTTGGCACTGTAATCCTCGATGGCCTGCTTGAAGGCTTTGAAGGAATACACCGTCTGCTGGAACACCTTCACCACCGGAATGCCCCGCACGTACTCTGTGCCTGCCTTGCTCATTGTGTCCTGGGCGGCCTGATATTCCGCCATCAGCCCTGCGTTTTTGCCGCCCATCATGGTGCCCAGCGCCCCGATGGACACGACCGCCGCCAGCAGGCAGGCGGCGCCCATCCGCCAGTCGAACACAAACATCAGCACCAGCATCGCAATGAACATGGCGGCGGTGCCCACGATGTCCGCCAGGTTATGCGCCAGCAGGGTTTCGGTTTCGGAAGCCGCGCCGTCCAGGCGGTTGCGCAGGAGACCGGAGGCGTTGCTGTCAAAGAAGCCCAGGGGCGCTTTCATCAGATGTGCCATGCCCTGCTTGCGGATGTTGGACGCCGTGCGGAAGGCCGCCAGGTGCGTGCACATCAGGGCGCAGAAATAGACGATGATGCCCGCCAGGGCAAAAGCGAAGGCCATCCATCCATACCGGGCGATTCTCGCCGCCTGCGTCCAGTTGGGGGCTACGGCGATCAGATCCCGGGCCACAAGCCAGATGCAGATGTAAGGAAGCATCCCCAGAATCATGGCCACAGCCGACAGACCCAGCCCCAGGAATGTGAGCCCCCTGTGCCTTCCCGCATAGTCCAGCAGCACCTGCAGGTCATTTGGTTTCTTCTTCTTCATTTCCCGAACCTCCTTTTGCTTTTTTCATCATGGCCAGCAGCCCGCCGAACATCCACAGGTTTCCGATGCTGATCCAGCCTGC
>CAMNCR010000068.1 GCA_946534455.1 uncultured Clostridia bacterium
CGGCGCATGCTGCTCTGCAGATACAGCACCATGAGCGTGCTGTTGAGCAACATCAGAATGGAATACAGGTTCAGCCCGGTTCCCGGCCCCAGGCCCATCGCGACATAGCCCAGTTCCCGGTCCCGGTAGTACAGCGGGCAGAATACAAGGCATACGGGCTTTTCCCGCATCTGCTGAAGCACAGGCGCCAGCTCATGGCGGTCAAAGAGCTGCCGCTCCTCCTCCCGGTCCTCCCGCGTACCGTACAGCAGCAGCATCCGGTCCGGGAATATGCCTGCGCTCTGCTGCTCGAATCCGTCCCGGCAGATCGCCGGATCAATGCAGAGAAAGAATTCTCCGAGCTCCCAGCCCCGGACGAATTCCCGCATGCTTTCCACCGTTTCCTCCTCCCCGGAAACGCTCACCATCATGTCGGAAAACATACTGACCCGCGTCATGTTCGATTCCATTTTTCCCCGCTCCCGCTCGAGGCCCCGGAGCTTTTCTATTTTCTGCTCGAGGGACAGGAAGCAGCCGCAGCTGTTTCCATAGACCGGGTTCGTTTTCAGGATTCGGGTCCATTCGGTCGGCTCCCGTCCCTCCAGCCAGTTCCACAGGATTTCCATCGCCAGCCTGGCGCTCTGGTCGATGGGCCGGCTGATCGTCGTCAGGCCGCGCATGACCGCCTCCCGAAGCGCATCAAAGCCGGTCACCCGCACATCCTCCGGCACGCGGATCCCGTGCTCCTGAAATGTTTCCATCACGCTCAGCGCCATATCGTCATTGGCGCAGATCACCGCGTCCGGCAGCTTCCCGCCCCGGTTCAGCATCTGAAGCGCGGCCTCCCGGCCTCCGATCCGGGTCCACTGGCCGTCAAAAAGCAGCTCCTCCTCCAGGGCGAGACCATGGGCGGCCAGGGCGTCGCGGCACGCGCGCAGCCGCTCCTGGGACACGCCGGAAATGAGCGGACCGCTGACGAAGGCGACGCTCTGAACTCCGTGCTTCTCAATCAGGTGCTCCGTCAGCGCGATCACGCTGCCCCGATCGTCGAAGCAAAGCGTCACAGCCCCCTCCACCGGGACATCCATCGAGACATGAGGCATTCCCCTGCGCTGCACCCGCGAAATGGCCTCCCATACCTTCCGCGACGTCTGGTCATTGCCCATCGTCGCCAGAAGGGAAATGGCGCCGTCAAAGCTCTCCGGATCAAACAGCTCATAAATCGCGCTTTCCTGGCCCTCGTTGGTCCGGATGGCCTCATTCGGATGCCCCTGGCTGTTGAAAATGCACAGATCCATATCATACTGCCGACCCGCGGCCGCGAGGCCCGCAGAAAAAATCTGCTGGTACTCCCGGTCCACGCTCGCCATGAAAACAGCAATTCGTCTGCGGCGCACCCGAAATCCCCTCCTTTCCTGACCCGATTGCCGGTTTTCTTTCTTTGCTTTCCCGCTGAAACATGGTATGATGAGGCTCCCATCCTGACTGAAGCGAGGTGATCCCATGGATGAGCAGGCGCTGACCGTCCGTCATTTGCAGGATCTTTGCCGTCGAAGCGACCGGACAGGCCGCTGGTTCTATTCCGGATTCCTGTCCCTGGCTGAGCAGGATGACTGGTCCAGATCGCCCGCTGCCGCGGAGACGCCCTGGAGGTTCTGCGGCGGCCACGAGGCGGCAGAGCGTCAGCTGCTGGCCGCGGGCTCCGAGTCGCTCTGCGGAGAGCCGCCGGATCCGCCCCTGTCCCTGGTGCTGCTTGCGCCCCTGTCCGCCCGTTTCGCCGAGGCGCTGAGCCATCGCGATTTTCTCGGGGCGGTGATGAACCTGGGGATCGAGCGGAGCATGATCGGCGATCTCCTCATCCGGGACAGCTCCGCCTATGTTTTCTGTCTCCGGTCCGCAGAGCCGCTCCTGCTGTCCCTCAGCCGGGTGCGGAACACCTCCGTGCGGGCGGAGTCCCTTCCCCTGAACAGCCCGGATGTGCAGCCGACGTTTCAGTCCCTGCGGCTCAACGTCGCCTCGGAGCGGCTGGATGCCGTGGTCGCCGCCTTCACCGGCCTGTCCCGCGGCCATGCCCAGGCGCTCTTTCCCGCGGAGAAGGTGTTCATCAACAGCCGGGTCATGCCGGACCGGAGCAGAGTCCTTTCCCCTGGCGACGTGCTCAGCGTCCGCGGCTACGGCAAGGCGATCTATGACGGCATTCAGCAGGAATCCCGGAAGGGTCGGCTCTTCATTCTGCTGCGCCGCTACGTCTGACGCTTGACAATTGAGCCTGTTCCTGTACAATAGCTGAGTCGATTTCCGGCCTGAGAGGTATGCATAATGAAGTCTCGTCTGATCGGTTCCCGCTCCTTCTATCGCAGCGTTCTGACGCTGCTGATTCCCATCATTATCCAGCAGTTTATTTCCTCCTTCGTATCCCTTCTGGATAACATCATGGTCGGGCGTCTGGGAACGGAGGCCATCTCCGCCGCCTCCATCACCAATTCCATCCTCAACGTGCACATGCTCGCCATCTTCGGCGGCCTCAGCGGGGCAGGCATCTTCGGCGCGCAGTTTTTCGGCAAGGGCGACATGGACGGCATGCGCTATACCTTCCGCTTCAAGCTCTGTCTCAGCGTGGTCTGCTCTCTCGTGGCCATCGGCGTCTATCTCCTCCGGGGCGAGTTCTTCATCCGCAGCTTTCTGCAGGGGGAGAGCAACGGCGGAGACATGGCCCTGGCGCTGCGGGAAGCGCTTGACTATCTGAGCGTCATGCTCTGGGGGCTTCTGCCCTTTGCGCTTGTGCAGACCTATGCCAGCACCCTCCGCGAATCCGGAGAAACCACCGCGCCCATGTTTGCCGGCATCTGTGCCATTCTGACCAACCTCTTTCTGAACTGGGTGCTGATCTTTGGCCATCTGGGCGCTCCCGCTCTGGGCGTGCGCGGCGCAGCGATCGCCACGGTCATTTCCCGCTTTGTGGAGCTGGCGATCGTGGTCACCCACGCGCATCGCCACACGGATCGGTATCCCTTTTTCCGCGGTGCCTATGCAAGCCTCCGCGTTCCCCGGAAGCTGGTCGGCAAGATCGCGCGCACGGGTACTCCGCTGCTGATCAACGAAATCCTATGGTCCCTGGGCATGACCTTCATCAACCAGCTCTACTCCACCCGCGGGCTGAACGCCGTCGCCGCGCTGAATATCACCGGCACGGCCTGGAACCTCTTCTGCGTCATCATGTTTGCCATGGGCAGCGCCGTCTCCATCATGGTCGGTCAGCGGCTCGGCGCGGGGCTCATGGAGGAGGCCAGGGATGTGGACCGCAAGCTGATTTTCCTCACGGAGGTCATTCATGTGATCATCGGCGGCGCCATGATCATCGCCTCCCCCTATGTTCCCCTGCTGTATAACATCCACGAGGACGTCCGGGAGCTGACCCGCCAGCTGCTGGTGATCGCCGGCCTGTCCCTCCCGCTTCATTCCTTCGCCCATGTGACGTATTTCACCATTCGCTCCGGCGGACGGACCATCATCACCTTCCTGTTTGACGCGATCTATACCTGGGCCGTCACCGTCCTGCTGGCGTTCCTTCTGACCCGCTTCACCGACCTGACCATTGTCCAGATCTATTTCTGCGTCCAGTTCATCGACATTGTGAAGGTCATCATCGGCCTGCTCATGCTCCGTTCCGACTTCTGGGCACGGAATGTGGTCCGGGACGACTGAGCCGCCGGACGTGTCCCCCGCTCTCCCGCTTTTCTCCGTTCAGCCTACCGCAATATTCAGGATATACTGCAGCGACTCGTCCGCCCTGTTCACGGAGTTCAGCCGGATCTGCAGCGTACGCTGCTTTCCGCTCCTGGCGGTATATTGATATCTGCATTCGCTCCAGGGGATGCCTTTCGCCCGGATCTTCGCCAGGGAGAGCGGCTCCCCGCCGGACAGCGCTGCAAAAAAGCTGCCATCCAGGAGGGCCTGTTCAAACTCGGCCTGGTTCATTTCCAGCGCCTCCTCCATCCCGTATACCGCCACCTCCAGCGGCCTGTCCGCCGTCGCTTTCCGCAGGAAGATGATGCTGTCCGCGGAATATTTTTCCAGGACTCTCATCCGGTTCCGCAGCGTCATGACCTCCGTGATATCGATCATGACGCTCTGCCAGCAGACAGGTCCCAGCTGCTCCGTCAGCCGGCTCTGATCCGCCACATACCGGTACGTCCCGTCTCTGGCGAGCACGCGGTAGGGCATGAAGCGCGTGTCCTCGCCCTTCAGCAGGCTGTGCGCCTGCTCCAGTATGCGCTTTCGATCCAGGGGATGCACCATGTTGATGAGCCGGTCCTGAAACAGCACCCGGATCTCATCCCGGGTATACCCGAACATCTTGAGGAACGTGCTGCTCAAATACAGGAACTCGAGCCCGTCGTCCAGCCTGCAGCGATAATAGCCGCCCGGCAGATCCACGTTGATATACTGCAGCTCCGTCATATCCCGGGCGGAAGCGTAATAGATGTATCCGCTCTGATCCTCCTTCAGATAATAGACACGCAGATCCATCCAGAACAGCATGCTGTTGGGCTTGTAAACCCGAACCTGACCGCTCGCGCCGTTCAGGCGGTCCTTCCGCGCCCTGGCCAGCAGGTCGAGCATCTTCTGCCGATCCTCCGGAAAGAAATAATCCTGAATGTGATATCTTCTTTCCTCCATGACATCCCCTTCCAGGCCGATCAGACTCACAAACTGCTGATTATACCGGATGATATCGATATTTTCGCCCTTCTGCTGATAGAACGCCACCGGACCCAGGATATTGTTGAGCATGGCGTCGCTGAAGATATTATCGTCCAGAAATTCGCGGGTGTGGATCTGCTGGTTCATCTGCATGACGATGCCCTTTTCATCCACCTTGCCCGGCTCAGCCAGCAGCCTTTCGAACTCTGCGGGGGAAATCGGCCGATAGTAATGGAAGCCCTGCATATACTGGCAGCCCATGTCCGCCAGATAGTGCGCCAGCTCCGGAGACTCCACGCCCTCCACGATCATGGGAGTCCCCAGCGTTTTCGTCAAGTTGATGACCGATTCCAGAATATTGATTCCCTTCTGCTCCTCCCCCAGGTTGAAGCGCAGGAACTGGGCATCCAGCTTGATGATGTCCACATTGATCGACCGCAGCATATTCAGCGAGGAATAGCCGCTGCCAAAGTCATCCATCAGCACCTGGAACCCCTGCTGCTGCAGATCGGAAATGGTTTTTTTGACCCGCTCCGCGTCGTCCACGTAGGCGGACTCCGTGATTTCAATCTTGATCAGGCGCACGGGAATCTGATAGCGGCGCACATATTCCGAAAGCACCATGGGAACGTCCATGGAGAAGATATCAATTCTGGATACATTCAGGGAGATGGGAACAACTTTCCGTCCCGCATCCAGGTTCTCCTTCAGCCATCGGCAGACCGATTCCCAGATGTACCGGTCCAGCTCCGTCACGATACCGTATTTCTCCAGGATGGGCACGAAGATGGCCGGCGATACATAGCTGCCGTCCTTTCTCTGCCACCGGGCCAGCGATTCCGCCCCGACGATCTGCAGCGTGGCCACCCGGCACTGAGGCTGCAGCGCAAAATAGATGCTTCCGCTTCGCAGCGCCTCATGGAATTCGGAAAGCAGGCGAAACTCTTCCACCCGCCGATGGTGGGTTTCCGGATCATAGACGCGGATGTGATACTGCAGATCGTCCTTGATTTCCTCCGCCGTCAGCGCGGCGCGATTGAACAGATCCACAACGCTCATGCCCGGGTCGTCCATCATGCTGATGCCCAGAATCGGATAAAATCCGCTGGTGCTGCTCAGCTCGTCAATGATCCGGTGCAGGCTGTCAAAGAGCTTCTCCACCAGGCTGTGATCAAACGGAACCATCAGGCAGAAGTCATCCTGCCCGCGGTATCCGGCCAGGCCTCCGGTCCTGTCCGCCAGATCCACCAGCACGGCGGCGCAGCGGATCAGCAGATCATCTCCCTTCTTCGCCCCGTTCAGCTCCTTGAAAAGCTTGAAATGCTTGATATCCACCGCAATCAGGCACCAGGAGCCCTTCAGGCGCGGATAGAGCTCCTGCGCCAGGGAGAAGAACATCCGCTCCGCCCGGATGCCGGGCATCCGATCCAGCAGCCGCTCGGCCGAATACTGAATTTTCGGATCCTGCCCATGCTCCCGATCCTCCATTTCCTGAATATCATACATATAGACATAGACATGGTTATCCGGGATGCCGTATTGCGTGCCGGAAATCAGCAGATGAAGCATCCAGTGCCAGTTTCCGTCCAGGGCAATATATCTCAGTTCATCCATCAGCACGCCGGGAATCTGCGCCTGCCGCATATGCTCCAGAATATGATCCGCCCGCATCAGGGCATCATGCCTGCCCCGGTCCTCCGGATGGACCATGTTCTCCGATGAATAGCGAAACAGCTGGGAATATCTGGAGTCGCTGACCGGAGTAAAAAACTTCCCGTCGGCATGAAACAGCATCTGATACTGGTCATTTGACAGATCGATCTCCATCAGTTCGTCAAAGGCAGTATGTCTCAGCCGCCAGATCAATTCCTCCGGTTTTGTGCTTTTGATCAGCTGAGCCAGAAAGGGAAGTCGCATGGGAAACTCCTCCTCGGGATTATTCAATCAGCCCGGTATATGGATCCTTGACCTTTTCATCTGGTATCAGAAAGTATAACAATTTTCAGCCAAAATAACAAGTGTCTCCCTCCGGAAACCGGCCCGCGTCCTCCCCGACCGATCCTCCTGTCGGGCCGCTCCGGCAGTGCGGGACAACAGAAAAAAGACTGTGAGCGCTTTCACAGTCTTCTTTCTGTTTTTCCGGCCGGTTTACTCGGCGATCTCTCCAACGGTGATGATCGCGGCGCTGTATCCGTCAAAGGAGTCCTCAATGATTTCCTTCACCGCAGCCTCATCCGCGTTCAGAACGGCCGTATAACCGGCTTCCTCCGCGTCCTTCAGCTCGGTGTAGCTGGCCACGAAGTCCTCCCAGCCCTTGGGCTGCAGCGTTTTTGCGGCACTGATCACGGCCGCCAGGGCCTTGTCGTCCAGCTCGCCGTATTCCAGGACGAGGAAGGTGACGCTGTCCGCGTTGCCGTTGGCAATCAGGCTGATTTTTCCGAAATTCACCGCGTGACTGTAATAGGTGTCGTTCAGGGGCTCAAAGAGGCTCTGCTCCTTCAGGAAATCCTCGGTCAGAACCATATCCTCCAGGCCTTCCAGCTCATAGGGACCGACGATGTCGATGCTGCACTTCACGGTGCCGGCCGCCTCATCCTCTTCAAAGGTGAAGTATTTGTTTTCCAGACCCGTCATGGTCAACGCGCTGACATAGCCGTTGAACAGGGTGCTGTTGATCCCCTGTGCTTCCGCCGAGGCGGACAGCAGCATGCTGAGCATGCTGGATCCCACATAGTCGCCTTTATCGATGGTGGCGGTCAGGGCATTGCCCTCCTCGGTAAAGGTCCAGGAACCGGCCGGGACATATTCGTTTTCACTGTTGACGGCGATGGTGATGCCGGCATCGTCCAGGACCGCCTCCATGGTCACGCCTTCATAATATTCCGCGTACATGGCGGCGCTCTGGCTGAAGGCTGAACCATCCGCGGTCAGCGCGTCATACACCTTCTGCAGGTTTTCGGACGGATCCGCCAGCGCGGTCGCGCACAGAGCGAGCGCCAGAGCCAGAACCATCAGGGCAAAGCGAACAGACATTTTTTTCATCAAAGCAATCCCCTCCTGTAAATGAATGATACCATATGAAACAGTTTATCCAAAGACGGCTCCCCTTGTCAAGATGATTCCGGACAAATCCGGCACGGCATCAGACCCGTCCGCGCCTTCCGCCGTCCGCCTCATCATCCGGTTCAAAATAGTCCCTGAATTCCTGGCGCAGCAGCGCCATCATCCGGTCCCGCTCCTCCGGAGACATCTTTCCCCGGGCGCGGGCAATCAGGGAAAGCTCCTCCTGATCCGGAATCTCATGATAGTGCGCCATCATCGACGTCAGATCCAGCCCCAGCTCCTGGCTGATCAGAACCAGCGTTCTGGTATCCGCATAGATCCCCGGTGTGTTTTCCAGGCGGGACAGGGTCGAATGGCTCACATTGATCCTTCGCGCCAGCTCCCGCTGGGTTATGCCCAGCGCACTGCGCCGCTCACGAATCTGCTCGCCCAGAGACGGACTGCTCATATCGGAACCCCCTTTCTTCTGTCAGGAATATCATACCCGAATTGGTTCGTAAATTCAACAATTATTTGAAAAAGCTTTTTCTCCCAGGGCTTCTTCCGCTCCGCCTCCGCTCCCGGATCGTTGACGTTCCCCGCCTGTCTCTGATAGAATGAAGCCATGAAATGACCGCGGCTTCCAGCCGCGTCCAGTCCATCCCCCTGGAGCGGGTGGCGGGATCGGTTTCCCAGGGGCGGTCTTATGCCTTTGCGTCCGATTGAGTATACCGACGCGCGGGACACCCGGGAAACGCCCCACCTCTATCTGCTGCTCTGCGCCGGTCACGCCGGGGTTCAGCTGGCGAAGGACGGCTTTACCTCCGGCAGCTGGGACGCCCTGCTGCAGGCCATTGACCGCGCGAAGCAGGAGGCGGCAGCCCTGGCGGAAATCATCTGAAAGGCCCCCGTCCCGGAAAGAAACGGGTTTTCCCGATTTCCTCTGAACTCTATGCAGTCTGCATGATATTCCCTGAATTTGGATTACTTTGAAGGAGGCACCCGCTATGTATGATGTTGTTGCCCTTGGAGAACTGCTCATTGACTTTGCCCCCCAGTCCGTCACCGAAGCCGGCTATCCGGTGCTGGCGGCCCAGCCGGGCGGCGCGCCGGGCAATTTCCTGGCTGCCCTCAATCGCTACGGCTGCCGCACGGCCATGATCGGCAAGGTCGGCGCCGACATGTTCGGCCGCCTGCTCATCGGCACCCTGAGCGATGCCGGCATTGACACGCGTGGCGTGCTCGCCGATCCCGACCATTTCACCACCCTGGCCTTTGTTTCCCTGGATGCCAGCGGCAACCGGGATTTCAGCTTTGCCCGTAAGCCCGGCGCGGACACCTGCCTCCTGCCGGAGGAGGTGGATGAGGCCCTGCTGCGCTCCTCCCGGGTGTTCCATTTCGGCACCCTTTCCCTTACCGACGAGCCGGCGGCCTCCGCCACCCGCCGCGCCGTGGAAATCGCGAAGCAGGCAGGCCTCCTCGTCAGCCTGGATCCCAACCTGCGCAAGCCCCTCTGGAAGAGCGAGGCGGACGCGAAGGCCGCCATCGAGTGGTCCCTGCGCCAGGCGGATATTGTCAAAATCAGCGATGAGGAGGTGCACTTCCTCTGGGGCCTCTCGCCCGAGGAAGGTGCACGGAAGCTGCTTCGGGAATACGGCGTCTCCCTGGTCTACACCACCCTGGGGCCGAAGGGCTGCTTTGCGGCCACAGCCTCCTGCGAGGTCATGGTTTCCAGCCCCTCCGGCATCCACGTCGTGGATACCACCGGTGCCGGCGATATCTTCGGCGGCAGCGCCATGAGCCGTTTCCTGGCCTGCGGCAAGGCTGCTGCCGAGCTCACGGAGGAGGATCTGCGCGGCATCGTCTCCTTTGCCTGCACCGCCGCCAGCCTCTCCACCCAGCATCATGGCGGCATCT
>CAMNCR010000069.1 GCA_946534455.1 uncultured Clostridia bacterium
TACAAGGAAATGAGCCGGATCTACGGCCAGAGCTTCCCGATGCCGGACCGCTTCACGCTGGTGCTGAACCGGCGGAACGCGACCGTGCAGGCGCTGGCCGCGCGGGATCCGGAGGACGAAACCACCGGCATGATCTGCTGCCAGGTGTACGATCTGGCGCGGATGGCGGCGCAGCCCCTGGAGGCGGAGGAAATCACGGCCTTCCTGGAGCGCAGCCGGAAGCTGCTGGGCATGATCGTGTAAAAAAGGCAGGGAGAGAGGCGCTTCACCGGGCGGGTGGAGCGCCCTTTTTCAGTCGGCCGGGCAGGGCCCCTTGAACCGGCGGGCGTTTTGACGGATAATAGGGACACGGAAGAACGGGGAAGGGAGGTGAGCGGCCGATGGAGGACCGGGTGCAGGCGGCCTACTGCGAGGCGCTGCGCGGGGAGCGGGAGCGCTATCTGGATCAGCAGGCGCTGAAGAAGGTGCAGGTGATCACCCGCAGCATGAAGCCGGCGGAGAAGGAGGCCTATCTGCAGAGCCAGGCCTTCGCCACGACGGTGCTGCAGGTGCGCCGGCGGGACCGGGTGTATCAGGCGCTGGGCCGGGGCGAGCTGGTGCAGGCCGCTCACCGCAGCGAGCTGGATCAGCTCGCGCCCCTGATCGGGGAGACGCTCCGGCGGGAGCTGCCGGTGGATCTGGCCTATCTGCGCACGGTGGCGCGGGCCCGCGTGACCCTGGAGCAGGCGGAGGAGGCCCGGCGGGCCCTCCGGGAGCAGGCGCCGAAGCGCTTTTTTGCCGCGCAGGCGGAGGCCCAGATCGCCTGGACCGAGGGCCGGGTCGAGCGGTTCCTGAAGAAGGGGGAGATCACGCGCCTTTTCCGGGAGGACCCGAAGGTTGAGTTCTACGTGCCGCACGTGATGGAAACGGTGTTTGGCCGGGGTGTGCCGCTGCAGGCGGTGAACCTGGCCTGCCTGCCCCAGTCGCTGACGGGGTACCTGCGGGGCGAGCTGTACCGGGCCTACCCGGCGCTGGCGGCCTGCGGCCGCGTGGCGGGGGAGGACGGCCGGGCCATGGCCGAGGCGGTCAAGGACGCGGTGCACGGCGCCCGGGGGCGGCTGATGAAGGGGCTGCAGAAGCGGTTTCCGGCGGAGCGGATCCGCGCGCTGATCGCGCAGAATCCGCGGCTGATCAGCCTGCAGCGGAAGGCGGACCGCGCCTTCGAGAAGGAGCGGCGGATCCGCACGGCGCTGCTGGACGCGATTCCGGAGCACTACCGGGATCTGTATCCCCTGGCGCGGCAGATGCGCCGGCGGGTGATTCTGCACATCGGGCCCACCAACTCCGGCAAGACCCACGAAAGCGTGCAGCGGCTGCACGGCGCGCTGAACGGCATCTATCTGGGCCCGCTGCGGCTGCTGGCGGCGGAGCAGTTTGAGGCCATGAATCTGGCGGACGTGCCCTGCTCCCTGGTGACGGGGGAGGAGCAGATCCGCGTGCCCGGAAGCCGGGTGCAGTCCTCGACGGTGGAGATGGCGGATCTGCAGAAGCGATACGACGTGGCGGTGGTGGACGAATGCCAGATGATCGGCGACCGGGACCGGGGCGGGGCCTGGAGCGCCGCGGTGCTGGGCCTGTGCGCGGAGGAGCTGCATCTGTGCGCCTCCCCGGACGCGGAGGGCCTGCTGACGCGGATCATCACCGACTGCGGGGACAGCCTGTCCATCGTGCGGCACGAGCGGATGACGCCGCTGACGGTGGAAAAGGAGGGCTTCCAGTTTCCCGCCTCCGTGCGGGCCGGGGACGCGCTGATCGTCTTTTCCAAGGCCCGGGTGCACGCGGTGGCCGCGGATCTGCGGAGCCGGGGATACCGGGTGTCGCTGATCTACGGCGCGCTGCCGCCGGAGGTGCGGCGCAACCAGGCGGACCGCTTTCTGCGGGGCGAGACGGACGTCGTGGTTTCCACGGACGCGATCGCCATGGGCATGAACCTGCCGATTGAGCGGGTGGTGTTTCTGGAATCGGAAAAGTATGACGGGGACATCACCCGGACGCTGACGGACGCGGAGATCAAGCAGATCGCCGGCCGGGCGGGGCGATACGGAAAATACGACATCGGCTATGTGAACGCCTTCGGCTTCAAGGGCCTGGTGGCCTCGGCGCTGGCGAGGCCGCTGCTGCCGCTGACGGAGGCCGTGGTGCGCTTTCCGGAATCCCTGCTGGGCCTGCCCCTGCCGCTGACGCAGATCATCGACCAGTGGCTGAACATGCAGGATCGGGACGGCTTTTCCAAGGCCTCGGCGGTGCGCATGGCCTGGCTGGCCGCGCTGATGGAAACCCGGAGGACGGACAAGCGGCTGCTGTATCAGTTCATCTGCATCCCCTTCGACGAAACGGATCCGGAGCTGCTGCAGCGGTGGAAGGCGATGTATCAGGCCGAGTGCACGAAGCAGCACCTGGAGGTGATTCCCGAGCTGCCGATGATCCAGAACCCGGAGGACTGCACCATCCAGATGCTGGACGGGCTGGAGGCGGATTACCGGCGGTGCGACCTGTACTACAACTACGCGCGGCTGTTCCTGGAGGATCCGGACCCGGTGCTGGAGGAGATTCAGCGGCGGAAGGATCTGATTTCCCAGGGCATCGTGCACATCCTGTCGACCCAGAAGCTGCAGCAGAAGGTCTGCCATTCGTGCAAAAAGCGGCTGCCCTGGAACTGGCCCTACCGCCTGTGCGACCAGTGCTTCCGCAGGAAGCAGGGCTTCGGCCGCAGAAGATATGAATAAACGTAAAGAGATAAAAAACGGGATGAAAAAAGAACCGCCGGCGGTCACCGGTGGTTCTTTTCGTTCAGGGTGTCGATTTCCTCCCGGCGCAGCTGCGGCGCGCAGGCGGGGCAGCGGGTGAGGCCGCTGTAGGGCTTCTCGTCCAGCTGGCTGTAGAGGAAGGGCGTCATGGGCTCATATTTGTCCTTGACGTTCATGCAGGTGGGCTGGGAATGATAGAGCCGGCCGCCCCGGGGATTGTAATACAGCTCCAGCGTATCCTCCGGATAGCCCAGCTGCCGGTCCACCTCGTCCCAGATGATGACCTTGGTATAGGGCTTGCGGTGCAGGTTGTCCCAGAGCCATTTGGCGTTGACGCCCTCGGGCGTCCGCTCCCGCTGGACGCGGACGCAGCCGTGGCTGGCCTTCTCGCCCAGATACCGCTCGCAGCGGGCGTAGTCCCGGATGCTTTCGCCGGTGGCCTCATCCGTGCCGATCAGGCAGGGCACCTCATGGATCAGGATGCCGCTGTTGATGCGGATGCCCATGTCGCAGTACAGGCTGCCGGCCCAGAAGCCGCCGGTCCAGCTGACCAGGAGATACTCGCCGGCGGGGGTTTCCGCGAAGGGGGTATCGTCCCGGGGGTAGCCCGTGGAGCAGAGCAGGGTGGAGAAAAGATGGCCCTCCTTAAAGACATACAGGCGCTGCTGCAGCTTGTCGATGACCAGGCCGTAGGTCTGATCCACCGGCTCCTCCTGCAGGAGCTCGGATTTCACGTAGCCCTGGAAGGGCAGGGCGAAAACCGGCACCGCGGAGCCCTCCTCCGCGGAGGAATAGGCCTCGATGAGGGACCAGTTGTCCCCCCGCTCGATGATATGCACCGCCTGGCTGGCGCAGGTCACGACGCCGACATACTCCGTGCAGTCCTCCCGGGGCTCGGAGAGGACGCGGATCTGCTGCCGCTGCTTGCCCCGGAGGACGGTGACCGGCTGGGTCAGAATGCTCCAGATGGCGGCCTCGTCCATCTCGCCCATGTTCATCTGCCAGAAGCAGTTTTCATGCTCGCAGAGCAGGGCGCTGCGCTCATTGGGCGTATGATAGAACACATCCGTGGCCAGCCCGGGCGTCACCTCCGCGCCGGCGGGCCGGGGCGCAGGGCAGGCCAGCAGCAGGGCCGCGGCCAGGGCGGAGAGCCCTGTTTTCCATTGCTTCATGCCGCGGGCCTCACAGAAGCGGAATGTGCGCGTTGTGGCAGGCCTTCAGGACCTCATCGGGCCACATGCTGGCCTGCACCTCGCCCACATGGGCCTTGCGCAGGAAATAGACGCACATCCGGCTCTGGCCGATGCCGCCGCCGATGGTCTGGGGCAGCTCGCCGGCCAGCAGGGCCTTCTGGAAGGGCAGCTCCGCCCGCTCCTCGCAGCCGCGGATCTTCAGCTGGCGGCGCAGCGCCTCGGGATCCACGCGGATGCCCATGGAGGACACCTCCAGGGAGATGTCCAGCAGCGGATCGTAGAGCAGGATATCCCCGTTCAGGGACCAGTCGTCATAGTCCGGGGCGCGCCCGTCGTGCGGCTTTCCGCTGCGCAGCGCGCCGCCCACCTGCATCAGGAACACGGCGCCGTAGGCCTTCGCGGCCTCGTACTCCCGCTCCTTGGGCGTTTTGTCCGGATACTGATCCTCCAGCTCCTGGGTGGTGACGAAGGTGATGCGGTCCGGCAGCTCCGGACGGATATGGGGATAATGGGCGCAGACATAGCCCTCCGTCTTCCGGAAGGTCATGTAGATGCGGTTCACGATATCCCGCAGGAAGGCCTCGTTCCGCTCATGGGGCGCCATGATCCGCTCCCAGTCCCACTGGTCCACGAAGATGGAATGGATGTTATCGGTCATCTCGTCCCGCCGGATGGCGTTCATATCGGTATACAGCCCCTCGCCGACGGCGAAGCCGTAGGTCTTCAGGGCCAGCCGCTTCCACTTGGCCAGGGAATGCACGATTTCCACGGTTCGGCCCGTCTCCAGCACGTCAAAGGAAACCGGGCGCTCCACGCCGTTCAGGTTATCGTTCAGACCGCTTTCGGGGGTCACCATGATGGGCGCGGACACGCGGGTCAGGTTCAGGGCCTTCGCCAGCTCCTGCTCAAAAAAGTCCTTGACCAGCTTGATGGCAATTTCGGTATCCCGCAGATCCAGGACGGGATTGTAATTCTTCGGAATGATCAGATTCATGACGGAACCTTCCTCTCCTTGCCCCGGCGGAAGCGGAGCCGCCGGAGATTTTGTCAGCAGTGTAGCACGGTTTGATAAAAATGGAAAGTTTTCCCGGTGTTCCCGCTTCACAGCGCCCAGTCCCGCGGGCGGAACAGGAGGCTGAACAGCACCAGCGCGCAGCCCACCGTCAGGCAGGCGTCCGCCACGTTGAAAATGGGAAAGGGGATGAACAGGGTTTCGATCATATCCGGCACGTAGCCCCGGAAGAGGCGGTCCGGCAGATTGCCCAGGGCGCCGCCGAGCATCAGCAGCAGGCCGGCGCGGGGCAGCGCGCCGCGCACCCGGCCCCGCAGCAGCCGTCCGGCCAGGAGGAGCAGCGCCAGGCTCAGCACGCCCAGCAGCACGGGGCGCCCGCTGAAGAGGGAAAAGGCGATGCCCCGGTTTTCCGCCCAGCGCAGGCCGAGCACGCCCGGAATCAGCGTCACGCCCTGCGGCGGCAGGCCGACGGCCAGCTCCTTGGCGACCCGGTCCGCCGCGACGGCCAGCGCGGGAATGAGCCAGGCGGTCCATCGCCGCGGCCGCGCGCTCACGAGGCCGCCTCCGCCGTCTCCAGCTCCGCCAGGCGGGCGGTGAGCTTTTTCATGATCTTCAGGCCCTCGGAGAGCATTTCCCGCTCCTGCAGCTGGGGATCCCGCAGCAGCAGCGCCGCCGGCGCCCGGTTGCTCAGAATCAGCCGGCCGTCCGTTTCGGAGATGGCCTGGAGGAAGCGGGCGGGATCCGGCACATAGCGCTCATCCAGCTTCATGCGCAGGCCCTCCCGGCAGCGGGCGACCTGGCTGACGCCCACCTGATTGCACAGCTGGCGCAGCTGGCTGACATCCAGCAGGGTTTCCACCACCTGCGGCGGCTCGCCGTAGCGGTCGATGAGCTCGTCGGTGATATCCGCGCGATCCTCGTCCGTGCGGACGGAGGCGATGCGCTTGTACATTTCCATGCGCTGCTTCTCGTCGGACACATAGTCGCCGGGCAGGAAGGCGTCCACCCGCAGATCCACCCGGGTTTCCAGCTCCCGGCTGACGGGCCGGCCCTGCACCTCGCTGAGGGTTTCCTCCATGAGCTTGCAGTACATGTCATAGCCCACGGTGGCCAGATGGCCGTGCTGCTCGGGCCCGAGAATGTTGCCGGCGCCGCGGATTTCCAGATCCCGCATGGCGATGCGGAAGCCCGCGCCGAACTCCGTGAATTCCCGGATGGCGGCCAGGCGCTGCTGCGCCGTTTCGGAGAGCATGTGGTCCGCGCGGACGGTGAAATAGGCGTAGGCCTGCCGGTTGCTGCGGCCGACGCGGCCGCGGAGCTGATAGAGCTGGCTGAGGCCGAAGCGCTCCGCGTCATAGACGATGAGGGTGTTGGCGCTGGGCACGTCCAGGCCGCTCTCGATGATCGTCGTGCACAGCAGCACGTCGTAGCTGCCGGCGTAGAAGTCCATCATCACGTCCTCCAGGGCGTGCTCCCGCATCTGGCCGTGGGCCACGCCGATGCGCGCCTCCGGCACCAGGGCCCGCAGCCGCTCATAGAACTTCTCGATGCTGCGCACCCGGTTATAGAGGAAATAGACCTGGCCGCCCCGGCCGAGCTCCCGCAGAATCGCGTCCCGGATCAGGGGATCGGAATACTCGGTGACCAGCGTCTGCACGGGTATGCGCTCCTCCGGCGGGGTCTCCAGGACGCTCATGTCCCGGATGCCGACCATGCTCATGTGCAGCGTGCGGGGAATGGGCGTGGCGGAGAGGGTCAGCACATCCACCTGGCGCTTGAGGTTCTTGATGATCTCCTTGTGGGCCACGCCGAAGCGCTGCTCCTCGTCGACGATGAGCAGGCCGAGATCCTTGAACTTCACGTCCTTCGCCAGCAGGCGGTGGGTGCCGATGATGATATCGATATCCCCGGCGGCCAGGCGGGAAAGCACCTCCTTCTGC
>CAMNCR010000070.1 GCA_946534455.1 uncultured Clostridia bacterium
GCCCGGACGCTCATGCCGTCCCGGTCCAGATAGACCGCCGTCTCCAGGGGACGCTGCACCAGACGCCTGCGCAGCTCCGCGCTCACCTCCACCGTGCTTCTGAGCTTCAGGAAGGGGAGAACCTCCCCGATCACCCGCTCCGTTTCCGCCAGCGGATATTCAAACAGGCATTTTCCGTCATACTGCTTTTCCCACAGCATCTGGGCCACCGGACGCTGCACCGGCGCAACGCGCACGCACTGCCCCGCGTACCAGCCCCACGCTCCGTCCCGGGTCAGGGGCTGATAATCCGTCGGAATCCGGCCCGCGATTCCGATGCCCCGGGGACCCAGCGTCATGTCGAAGCGCAGCGGCAGACTGCATTCCGGAATGCCCTTGCAGGTTGAAATCTCCCCGCTGGGGTTCATCAGACGGAACCGGCGGTCCTGCAGGCGGGTCATCAGCTCCGGAAGCACGATTTCCGGGATCCGGATCATGCGCCCGCCGCCCGCGATTTCCCCGTGTTCATCCCCGTACTGGAGCCTGAGCAGCTTGTCCAGCCAGTCCAGAAAGGCTTCATCCTCCTCCGGAAAGCGCATCCATTCCGCCTCGTACACAAACCCCCGTCCAAAGGTCTGGGACTCTCCCCGGGAACGGCATTCCAGGAATTCCGGAATATTCGGCACCACATACAGCTTGCTCTGACCGACGCGCAGCCCCAGGCGCACGGCCTGTCCGGATTTCTGGGGCATGGCCACCGTCATCTCCATCCGCAGGGCCGGCTCCTCCGGCATGGCCGCAAAGGCCAGCGCGGACAGCTCCTCTCCCCGCGCGCCGGCGCCGACCCGCAGCATGGACTCGGGAATCTTTTCCCGCTCCGCCGCCTGCCAGGCCGCGACAATATGCCTGCAGCAGCCCTGCTTTTCAAACGTGTCGCAGTCGCAGCGCACCGTCATATCGCTGGCGATGACGACCAGATGCGGAGGGGTTCCCGCCACGCTGTACTTCACGGCGTCCCGGTTTCGCTCCGTCATCCGGACCCATCCGCCCTCGTCCAGATCCCTGCCCTGCTGCAGATCCTCTTCACTGGTCAGCCGTCTGATTTCCTCCGGATTGAATCTCATTGCCTGCCTTCGCTCCCCGCTCCAAGTCTGTCTGTTTTCAGACGCCCGCCTGTCTGGTTCTCATGCCGGCCCCATCTGAAAGCGGTAGGTGCCCGCGGGCAGCGTAAACTTCAGAACCCGCTGCCCATTCCGGATTTCCGCTCCCTCCGGCGCAGGCCCTTCGTCCGCCACCGCCCGCATCCCCTCCTCCGCGGGGAGATACAGCGTCGCGCGCGTATTGGCCGGCACGGTGCACGCATAGGACACCATCCTGCCCTCCCGTGCCTCCCAGGCGGAATGAATGCGCCCGTAGGGGGAATCGTAGGACGCGTCCATGCCGGTAAAATGCCCGCCGCAGACGGGCTGCAGGAGGAAGGTATGGAAGCCGCTGTCCCCATCCCGGGCGATGCCGGCCATGTATTCCATCATCCATGCGCCGATCGCGCCGAGCGAGTAATGGTTGAAGGAATTCATCCAGTTCTGCCCGCCGAAGCCGTTTTCCTCTGTGAAGGAGTTCCAGCGCTCCCACATGGAGGTGGCGCCGTTCAGCACCGGATACAGCCAGGAGGGGCAGCGGGTCTGCTCGAACATGCGGAAGGCCGTATCGATCGCTCCCGCCTCCGTCAGGGCCGGCAGCAGCGGCGCCGTGCCCATGAAGCCGGTGGTCATGGTATAGTCCGTCCTTTCGCAGGCCTCCTGAAGAAATCGCTGCGCAAAGGGGCGGTTCTCCTCGCTGAACACCCCGCAGACCAGCGGAAGCGCATAGGAGGCCTGCGTATCCTGCAGGATTCCCTCCGCGTTCCGCGTGCGGTGATCCTCTCCGACAAAGACCCGGTTCCATTCGGCCCGAAGCCGGTCCCCGAAGGAACGGAACACCCGGGCATCCTCCTGAAAGCCCAGCCTTTCCGCCGCCTGCTCCGTGCTCCGGACGCTGCGATACAGCTGCGCGTTATCCATCAGCGAGGGATCCGTATCCTTCACCGCCAGGTGATCCCCCAGAAAGCCGATCTGGGAGGTCAGGCATTCCCGGCCCTCCGCCGTTTTGTTCATCATGCCCTCGATGTGGCGTTTCATATTCGGATAGTTTTCCTCCAGCACCCTGCGCGCACCGTACTGGCTGAAGGTCTCAAAGGGAATCATGACACCGGCCGCATTCCATGTATACCCCAGGGAAAAGGCCTCTCCGATGGGCGCGTAGGACGGCGCGTAGAGATGGAAGGTGCCGTCCGGCCCCTGGGCTTCCCGCTGCAGGCGGTTAAAGTTCCGGTAAAACGCGCGCATGTCGGCCATATAGGTGGCCGTTCTGGCGTAGACGTTCGCGTCCCCCGCCCAGCCCAGCCTTTCGTCCCGCTGCGGGCAGTCCGTGGGGATGGAGAGATGGTTGCTGAGCGTGGAACGGATGATATTCCGGAAAAGCCTGTCCGTCAGCGGATTGGAACAGTGGAAGAAAGCCGTCTGGCGCACGGAGCTGAACAGAATGCCCCGGATATTCTCGGGGGGAATCGGCTCCTTCAGCCCGGAGATTTCCACATATCGATAGCCGTGGAAGGTGAAGCGCGGAAGGAATATCTCCCCCTCTTCCCCCTTTGTCACATAGACATCCGTGACCAGGGCGCCCCGGAGGTTTTCCGTCAGGATCAGCCCGCCCAGCTCTCCGTAGCAGAATTCATTCTCCGGATCCAGACGGGGATAGCGCATTTCCGCATAGCGAAGGGTAATCCGCGTGCCCCGTTCCGTTTTCGGAAAGGTGATCTCCGGAACGCCGACCATGTTCTGCCCCATATCGTACAGAAAGACGGTGTCGTGATCCGTCCCGCGCGTTTCGCTGCCGAGATAGGCGGCGGAAAGGGTTTCCACCGCCGTCATTCCCGGGTCGATTTTCGCGGTGATCTCGCTCTCTGCTCCGCAGACCGTGGAGGGCATTTCCGAGGCCGGCCGCCAGCCCTCCGCCGGGAAGCCCGGCTGATCCCATCCGGCGATCTCCCGGGTCGCGTCATAGGTTTCCCCGTTAAAGTTGCCGGCATACCGGACGGGCCCGTCCCCATAGTACTGCCAGCTGTCGTCCGTGGGAACATACCGGACAGAGCCGTCCTCCAGCGTCACTCGAAGCACCGCCAGCAGGGCCTGCCGATCCCCGTAGAAATGATAGTTTTCAATCGCATAGGAGGTCTGATCCCCGTACCAGCCCGAGGCCAGCACGGCTCCGATCACGTTTTCACCCTCGTGGATCAGCCCTGTCACATCAAAGGCCTCATACAGCGTCCGCTTCCGGAAGTCCATATCTCCCGGGGGCAGGAATTCCTCTCCCGCCCTCTGCCCGTTGACCGTCAGATCAAAAACGCCCCGGGCCGTGGCATACAGGATCGCTTCGCGAACCCCCTGCTCCAGATGGAACGCCCTGCGCAGCATGGGCACAGCGCCGAAGGATGGATCCGCCCAGCAGCAGGTGTCCGGCCGGACGGTGATCCGGTTCCCCTCCGCGCTGATTCCGTCGCACCCCTCGAAGATACCGTATCCCGCCCCGGTCTGCGGCCCGAAAAACGCCGCCCGTTCTCCGCCGTAGTGGCATATTTCATAGTCCGTAAAGCAGGCGAACGTGTCCTGCGCCGTCCTGAATCCCACCTGACACAGCCGGGGATAGATCGGAACATCCATCACCCGGTTCAGCGGGTTCAGCACCAGATGCGTTTCCTCCCAGGCCTCCTTCGGCGCGCCGGGCATGATGTGCGGATTCCGCTGCCCCGTGATCAGCTTCTCCCCGTCCACCGTCATCGCCTCCATCTGGTTGCCGCTGATGACGATTTCCCAGGCATGGGGCTCAAAACGGTTTTCCTCCCCAATCAGGCTTTCCGGAACGGGCATGGAAAACAGCGGTGCTTCTCCCTGTTCCTCCGGGGCGTATCCCCTGCGGTAGACCTCCAGCCTGGCCGGCAGATCGCGGACGTTGAGCATGAAGGCGATATAGTTCTCCCCATGGATCAGATAATTGTTGTGAATGGAGGAAAGGAGCCTCGGATCCGCGGCGCCGAAGATCACGCCCGCCCGGCTTCCGCCCCGCTCGATGCGCAGGGTAAACCGGAGGCGGAAAACCGGGATGGTTTCCGCGGCCACGCAGAGCTCATCCGGCCCGATCCATTTTGCGCCGTGCCACGCCGAAAGCCTGCCGTTCATCAGGCCGGTGGCGAAGACGGATTCGGCCCGCAGCTCCTCCCCCTGTTCATTCCAGACGGACAGGCTCCAGGTATAGCCGGTTTCCGGCTGAAGCGCGGCCGGGCAGAGAATCTCCGTGGATTCGCTTCCGGGGGTTCTGCCGCTGTCCCAGACGGTTTGGCCCTCCCGCCGGATCACGATCCTCCAGGCCTCCTGCCGGGCGCCGAAGCGGGCGGAGGCCATGCTCCAGCTGAAAACCGGATGCTGCTCATCCAGCGCCAGAGGCCTCTCCTGATAGCTGACTCGAAGATTCTCCAGACGATCCATACCGACCTACCCTTTCTGAGACTTTTCTCTCCGTTTCCTTCCCGGGCTTCAGGCGTTCGCCGCGCGCCGGATCCGCCTGTTCGACGGCTGAATCGCCCGCTGCGGGCAGATCAGAATGCACAGATGACAGCCGACGCACTTTTTCCCATCCAGCACCGGGCGGCCGTTTTCATCCGCCCGGATCGCCTGATGTCCCCCGTCCATGCAGGAAATCCTGCAGCGTCCGCAGCCGATGCAGCGCTCCGGGATGAACCGGGGAAACAGGACGGTATCCCGCTGCAGCACGTCCGTGGAGAAGCTCAGCGAATCCAGGCCCAGGCCGATCATCTCCTCCAGCCGGTCGCATCCCTTTTCCGCCAGATACAGGTTCAGTCCGTCCTTCAGATCCTCAATGATCCGATAGCCGTACTGCATCACAGCCGTCGTCACCTGCACGGAGCCGGCTCCCAGCAGAATAAACTCCAGGGCATCCAGCCAGGTTTCAATCCCGCCCATGCCGGACAGATGCCGTCCCTTCAGGCTGGCGTTCTGGCCCAGCTCCGCCATAAAGCGCAGCGCGATCGGCTTGACCGCATTCCCGCTGTAGCCGCCCACCGCGCTCGCTCCGCGCACGGCGGGCGCCGAAACATAGGTGTGCGGATCGATCCCGACGATGGATCGAATGGTATTGATGGCCGCAATTCCGTCCGCCCCGCCCCGGATCGCCGCCTCCGCCGCGGAGGACATCTCCATCACGTTCGGCGTCAGCTTGGCCAGGACAGGAATATGGCAGCCGTCCCTGGCCGCTGCGGTGAATCGTTCCACCAGCTCCGGCACCTGTCCGATGTCGGCCCCCATGCCTCCCTCCGCCATGTTGGGGCAGGAGAAGTTCAGCTCCACCGCGTCCGCTCCGTTTTCCTCGCAGAGCCTGGCCAGCTCGCCCCACTCCGCGTCATTTCTTCCCATGATGGAGGCCAGAATGACCTTCTCCGGATAGCGGGCCTTCAGCCGGCGGAAGATCTCCATGTTTTCCTTCACGCTGTGGTCCGAAAGCTGCTCGATATTCTTGAATCCGATCAGGCTTCCGTCGGCTCCCTTCACCGCGGAGAAGCGGGGAGAGGCCTCATGAATATCCATCATACAGACGGTTTTGAAGCAGGCACCGGCCCACCCGGCCTCAAAGGCCCTGGCGCACATGTCGTAGGTGCTGGCCACCACCGAGGAGGACAGCAGAAAGGGATTCTCCAGGGGAACCCCGCACAGGCTGCTCCGCAGGCGGCTTTCATCCTCGGGCAGGGCGGTCTCACATTCCGGTCGGACCTGGTAGTACAGGCGGTTGATCAGTTCGCGAACAGGCACCTCTCCGGGGCGGACGCATGCCTCCTCGCACCGGGCTCTGCAGGTCAGGCAGGGGTTGTTCTCCGGCAGACGAAGAGCAGCCTTCTGCTCGTTCTGAAACCAGATGCTGCGCAGCAGCTCTGACGGCCTGAGGCTGCCACAGGCCTGATCGCACCTTGCGTCCGCGCAGAGCGCGCAGCGGATCATATCCGCCCGGGGAATGAGAGGCTGGCTGTGAATCACAGGTGTTCCTCCTTTCAGTCTGGTACCGCATGAGTGTCAGGCAGGGAAAGGGTATTCTGTTGTTTTCAAGAATAGATTAGCATCCTTTGCGGAAAATGTCCAGCAGGAAGCACGGCCCGGCCGGCGGTCTATTCCGCCGCCGTCAGCTTGATGGTCAGATTGTTCAGGTTCAGAGAGTAGGTATATCGAACATCGTCCGCCATCGCCATCACCAGGCGGATGCCCAGGGAATCCTCCCGGTTGCCCGAGGGAACGTAGCTCACCGGGTCAAAGGCCCGGCAGTCATCCCGGAAGCGCAGCACCCACCGCTGTCCCTTGTGCTGAACGCGGACGGACAGATGATTGCGGTTTTTCTCCCCAAAGCCGTGAATCACGGTATTGCTCGCCATCTCCTCCAGGCACAGGGCAATGTGGTTGGCCAGCTTGTCGCTCTGCCCGTGCTTCCGGCAGAAGTCGCCCGCCGCCTGGGCGGCCCGCGCCACATCCTCCAGCGAGCTGATTTCGGTCTCCATCAGGTTTTCCGGTTTCACGCCGAAGTCCTCCCGCAGCAGCAGGAAATCCTGGCTGTCCAGGGAAACCGCGCCCTTTTTCTTCCATACATAAAGCGCAATGCACACCAGCGCAAGAACCTCTCCCACCACGTAATACAGCCACACGCCGGTGACTCCCAGAAAGCGGCTGAACAGGAAGGCGGCCAGCGCCGGAAGCACCGCGCCCTCCCCCACAGAGATGATCTCCGTCAGATGAACCCTGCCCGTTCCCTGGTACAGGCTTTTGAGCGCGTTGATCACGCAGCACGGGATCAGCCCCAGGGCAAAGAGCCTCAGGCCCTGGATCGTCATGCTTCTCGCCGCGCCCGTCTCGGGGATGAAAATGCCCACGAGCACCGGCGCAAAGGCCGCCACCAGCACGCACATCCCCACGCCCAGCAGCGCCGCGTACCGCACCAGCGTGCGCAGCAGATCCCTGAGTCCCGTCCGGTCTTCCTCGTGATACAGAATGCCTGAAAGCGTCAGCGAAACGCCGCCCATGCCGGTGGAGATGCAGTTGCTGGCATTTCCCAGCGTCAGAATCACCGAATAGGCTGCCACCGCCTCGCTGCCGCCCACGCCCAGGAGAATCCTGTTCAGAATGAACACCAGCACCACAGAGGAGGCCATGGTGAACACCGTCGGAACGCCTCCGACAATCAGCTCCCGGATCTTCCGAAGCGTCACCATTTTCAGGGAAAACCGGAATACGCATTTTCTGGAAAGGAAGTATCCCATGGCGATCACCATGGCCACATAATAGCTCAGCGAGGAGGCCAGGCCCATCCCGAACATCCCGTTATGGAACACCAGCACGCTCAGCAGATCCAGCACCACATCCGATACCGTCATCGCCAGCACCGCCACGATCAGCAGGTTGCTCTGCCCGGCCATCTGCAGGAACGGCACCAGCACCAGCGCGCCCATGGAGCCGGGCGCTCCGAGAATAAAGCCCGTCAGATAGTCCCGGGTATCGTCAAAGAGCTTCCCCTCCCGCCCCGCGCCCATGAGCGTGGACAGCGGATTGCGCAGCAGCAGCACCGCCAGCACCAGCACCAGAGAGATGCCCAGCATCAGCGCGATGGCGGAGGAATAGCCCCGGTTGGTTTCCTCCCGGGAGCCGCTCCCCAGGGATTTGCTGCAGGCCACCTGAACGCCGGCCGCCAGCATGCTTCCGATGGCGCCGATCACCAGCAGGATGGGATTGGCCAGGCCATAGGCGGCAATGGCTTCCACTCCCAGGAACCGGCAGATCATGATGTTGTCGATCAGAAGACACAGGGAAACCGTCAGCGCGGACAGGATCTGCGCCGCCAGCATCTGGCGGATCAGCTTTCGTATCATTGTTCTCCTTGAACCCCCTTATATTCCAGGCAGAGCATCGTCAAATCGTCAAACTGCTCCGCATCCCTGACAAAATCGTCCACCGCGGCCTGGACATGCCGCAGCACTTCCCGGGGTCTGTCCTCCCGATGCTCGTTCAGCGCTTTCTCGATGCGCTCCGTGCCAAAGAGCTCCTGCTGCGCGTTGGTGGCCTCCGCCAGCCCGTCGGTATACACAAAGATTCTCGATCCCGGCTTCAGCTGGATTTCATAGTCCGTGTAGCGGGCCTCCTCCATGCCGCCGATCACAAAGCCGTGACGGTCCCTGAACAGCTCATATTCTCCCTCCTGCTGTCTGAGCACGGGATACTCATGGCCCGCGTTGGCCGCCTTCAGCCTGCCCGTTGAAATCTCCAGGATGCCGAGCCACACCGTCACAAACATTTCCGCCTCGTTATTGGAGCAGATCGCCCGGTTCGTCCGTCCCAGGATTTCCGCCGGAGAGCAGCCGCCCATGGCGACGCTCTGCAGAATGATCTTGGAGGCCATCATGAACAGGGCCGCCGGAACGCCCTTGCCGGACACATCCGCAATCACCATGCACAGATGATCCGGGTCGATCAGGAAGTAATCGTAGAAGTCTCCGCCCACTTCCTTGGCCGGCGTCATGCTGGCATAGATATCGAACTCGCTTCGATCCGGAAAGGCCGGAAAAATATGAGGAAGCATGGAGGCCTGTATATCCGTGGCCAGCGCCAGCTCCGTACCGATCCGCTCCTTTTCCGCGGTAACCTGAACCACCCGGTCCATGTATTCCAGCGTCTTTCCGGAAAGATCCGCAAAGGACTGGGCCAGCTCCTCCACTTCGTCTCCCGTCCTGTAGACATCCTCCATCCGGAACCTCAGATCGCCCTCCCTGATCCCCGCGATGCGTTTTGTAATGGTATTCAGCGGCTTGACGATGCGCTTTCCCAGCACCAGGGCCCCGCCCAGCGTCAGGAGCATCACCGCGAGCAGCAGCACGAGCGATGTCGTCCTGGAGCGCCCGTTCTTTTCCGCATAGACCGCAATGGCCTCCTCCTGAATTTTCCCGTTTTCCGTCTGAAGCAGCGTGATGGGCTGGGATGCCAGCTCCTCGCTGAAGGCGGACACCAGCACCCAGCCGGACGTCGGAATCGGCGAGGCCGCCAGATAATAGTTTCCCTCCCGCAGCTCTCCGCGGAGAACCGGGCCTCCGCTGCCCTCCATGGCAGCCTTCACCACCTGGGAAAGAGATTCATAGCGGGATTGCCGGAAATCCGTCTCCTGCTCCGCCGGGAAGTCTTCCGCCTGCGGCTCAAGAACCGCCTTTCCCTGCTCGTTGATGAGCAGGTCAAACTCGCCCAGCTCCGTTCCCTCCTGCATGACCTGCTGCAGCTCCGTCAGAAACACATCGGTTCCCACCACCGCCTGCAGGCTTCCGTCCGGCCCGTAAACCGGGCACGCGCATTCGATACAGTATTCCCCGGAAAGCGCGTCTGCTTCGCCTTCGGTAAAAACGAGGCTGCCCGCCTCCGCCGCCTTCCTGTACCAGCGGCGCGTTCTCGGATCGTATCGTTTGATCTGTCCATCCACAAACCAGTCGGAAGCATTCTCGCTCACGGACAGATGAACGCCCTCCGGAAGCGCGATATAGATGGCGGTCGCATCCACCGCAGGGCACAGGGAAACCATCGTCTCCGAGAGGTTGGAGATCAGTCCCAGCTTGCTGACCAGCTGCGGATCGGTCTGCTGAACGCCTTCGGCGTAAATCACCTTGGCCGTCCACTTTCCGTCATCCTGCGGATTGGGCTCCGCATAGGGCGCGGCAGGATAATTCTCCGGATGCGCAAGCAGCCCTTCCGCGATGTTCGCCACCAGCTTCACCCTGCGGGAGGCGGCCTGCAGCATATCGTCCATGAGGGCAGCGTCCGCCCGGTTGTTTCGCGCCAGACTCTGTGTGACCACCGCGTCCATGACCTGCCCGGTAATATCGCTGATGGCCTCCTGCTGCCGCTGGCCCGACTCCGCCGTCAGCTCCGTCAGCATCTGGGTATGATAGAAGCCCACCGCCGCAAAGGCCAGCGTCATCAGAAGCACTGTAAACAGGATCAGGTTGAAAACCTTATTCTCGATGCCGCCAATGACCAGGTGTTTGAATCGTTTCATGAAAGACTTCCTCCCGGAAAAAAGCCCCGCAGAGCGGGGCTTGAAGGATGATCATCTGCCGGAGCAGCGTTCCGCCTGAGTCAGGCCTTGCCCTGCCGCCTTCTGTTATGCCATTTTCTTGATAATGGTCATTTCAACCTGATTGCCCCGGATAAACACCTTGATGTCATCCGCCACATGCGTCACCACGGATTTCTCCAGCTCATCCCAGATTTCCCGGGCATCCGCCTCTTTTTCCCGCAGCGGGCGCAGCGCGTTCTGGTAGGCCGACATGGACCATTCCCTGTTCAGCATCATGCCCGTCGAATCCTCGGGCATCTCCGAATAATACAGCGGAAGCGCCGGATCCGCTCCGCCCTGCTCGAAGAAGGCGCGCAGCCGGCCCATCAATCCCTTGGCGGCTTCGTTTTTCCCCGTCGAGGAGGCGGCCAGCAGCTGATCCCGCTTGTCCATATCCAGCCACGCGTTCACCAGCAGATGCAGCTGGTATACATTCTCTTCATCCTCAATCCAGAACTGCCCGGTTCTCTTTCCCGTGATGGAGCGCATCATGCCCATCATTTCTTCCGTCAGCAGCCGCAGATGAAGCGCGTTTTTGGCAGAAAGCTCCTTATACAGAGCCACCTTTTCCGCCTGGGCCAAAGCCGCTTCGATTCCGCTTCCATTGTTGGAAACGACCACAAGATCGCTTTTCATCCACTGTCTCCTTACTGGATATTCAGAATATCCGCAAAGCCCGTCACATCAAAAACCTCGCTGACGATCTCGTTCACATGCTGAATCGTCATACCGCCTTTTCTGCTCATGGTCTTGTGCGCGCTCAGCAGCACCCGCAGCCCGGCGGATGAAATGTACTCCAGCTTGCTGAAATCCATCGTCAGGCTGTCCGCACCCTCCATGCACTGCTTCAGTTCCGCTTCCAGCTCGGGAGAGGTCACGGTATCCAGTCTTCCCTCCAGCGCCAGCGTGACATTCTTTCCTTCTTGGCTCTTCGTGATGGTCATTATTTTTTCCTCCCTTTTGTTGATTCTCATTCACAGCGCCATGCACCGCCGATGAAAGGCAGATGACATGAATCGTTGTATTTTAGCATCTCATGTCCAACAAATGTCCAACAAGCAGCCCG
>CAMNCR010000071.1 GCA_946534455.1 uncultured Clostridia bacterium
GAGGCGGCCGCCTCCACCGGCGGACAGATCATGCCGCCGATCATGGGCGCCGCGGCGTTCCTGATGGCGGACTATCTGGGCGTGCCCTATTCGGACATCATCGTGCGCGCGATCCTGCCGGCCTGCCTGTATTTCCTGGGCGTATTCCTGTCCGTGCATCTGGAGGCGAAGCGTCTGGGCCTGAAGGGGCTGGACCGGGAGCAGCTGCCGCAGCTCCGGGGGCTGATCCGGGAGAGCTATCTGCTGCTGCCGCTGGTGATTCTGATCTACCTGGTCTGCTCCCAGACGATGACGATGCAGTCCTCGGCCGCCTGGTCCATCATTGCGACGATCGTGGTGGGCGTGATTTCCAACTATCTCCGGATGCGGAAGGTGCTGCGCATGTCCGCGGAGGGGAAGGCGGAAACCGGAGAGGAAGCGGCCCGGGTTCAGGAGCAGCTTTTCCGGCCGATGCACGTGATCGAGGCGCTGGAAAACGGCGGGCGGAGCTGCATCTCCGTGGCCGTGGCCTGCGGCGTCGCGGGGCTGATCTGCGGCTGTCTGACGGTGACGGGTCTGGCCTCCACGGTCATCAACGCCATCGTCACCATCTCCCAGGGCAAGCTTTTCCTGGGCCTGCTGCTGACCATGATCTGCTGCATCATTCTGGGCATGGGCATTCCGACGACCGCCACCTACTGCATCATGGCCTCCACCTGCGCGCCGATTCTGATTCAGATGGGCGTGCCGATGCTGGCGGCGCATTTCTTCGTGTTCTACTACGGCATCGTGGCGGATATCACGCCGCCGGTGGCGCTGGCCGCCTACGCGGGCTCGGCGATTTCCGGCGGAAGTCCCATGAAGACCGGCGTCAACGCCACCCGCCTGGCCATTGCCGGATTTATCATTCCCTTTATCTTCGCGCTGAGCCCGAACATGCTGCTGATCGACGCGACCTGGTTCGACGTGGCGCTGATCACCCTGACCTCGATCGTGGGCATGTACGGCGTGACGCTGGGTCTGAGCGGCTTTCATGAGGGCGAAAAGCACGGCACCGCGCGGATTGCCGCCATCTGCCAGCGCCTGCTGGCGATCTGCGGCGGCCTGATGCTGATCTATCCGGGCGTCGGCACGGATGTGTTCGGGATTGCCGTGGTCGGAGCCGTGGTGCTCTGGCGCCGGATCGGAAGGAAGAGCGGCCCGGAAAACGGAAACGAATGAGACGGAGGAAACGAAACCATGTATGATGCTGCCATTATCGGCACCGGCCCGGCAGGGCTTTCCGCGGCGCTGTGCCTGAAGCTCCACGAGAAAAACCTGATCTGGTTCGGCTCCCCGGCCATGAGCGCCAAGGTGGAGAAGAGCGAGAAGATTGCCAACTATCCCGGCGCGGGCCTGGTTTCCGGCGAGGAGCTGAACGCCCGCTTCCGGGCCCACGCGGAGGCGATGGGCCTCACGCCCGTGGATCAGATGGTGACCTCGATCATGCCGACCCGGGACTATTTCACGGTGCTGGCCAACAATGAAATCTATGAGGCGAAGACGCTGCTGCTGGCGACGGGCGTGGTGTCCGGCAAGGGCTTTCCCGGGGAGCAGGAGTATCTGGGCCGCGGCGTGAGCTACTGCGCGACCTGCGACGGTTTCCTGTACAAGGGAAAGCGCATCGCGGTGTTCTGCGGCGGGAAGCGCTTCGAGCATGAGGTGCGCTATCTGGCGGAGATCGCGGAAAAGGTCTACCTGTTTGCCGGGTATCCGGACTGCGCGGTGGACGCGCCGAATGTGGAGAAAATCCCCGCCATCCGGGAGGTGCGCGGCGGGCTGAAGCTGACGTCGCTGGCCCTGGCGGACGGGCGGGAGATCGAGGTCAGCGCCCTGTTCTGCCTGCGCGGAGCCGTGGCGCCCGCCACGCTGCTGCCCGGGCTGGAGATGGACGGGGCGCACATCGTCGTGAACCGCAGGCAGGAGACGAGCGTGCCGGGCTGCTATGCCGCGGGCGACTGCACCGGACGGCCCTATCAGCTGACCAAGGCGGTTGGGGAAGGAAACGTGGCGGCCCATGAAATGCTGGAACGGATGGAATCTTGACAGGGTACGGCTTTCCCGATACAATAGCATGGATGAAATATGCCATGCTTTTTTCGCGTATCCGGTTTCCGGGCCGGAGCAGGAAAGGGGGAAGGAGCCTGCGGGCTTCGTGCAAAGATGAATCGTAAACGTGTGTTGCTGGCGCTGGTGCTGGGGCTGGCGCTGATGCTGCTGTGCTGCATTTCCGCGCAGGCGGCGGACGACCCGCTGAAGGTCTCCATGGAGCTGAGCAAGAACAAGTTCACCGCGCCGGAGACGATTACGGTCTCGATTTCCGTCAGCAACGTGGGGGAGGGGGATATTCCCAGCCCCGTGACGCTGTACTATCCCAGCGGCAAGCAGGTGGAGGAATTCGGCGCACCCGTTCTGTCCGTCGGTGTGACGAAGAGCTGGTCCGGCACGTGGAAGGTGACCCAGGCGGAGCTGGATGCCGGGCGGATCACCTTCAGCATCCGCTATTCCGTCTACAATGATGAGGACGAGCTGGTCAACAAGCAGAAAAACTTCTCCAAGCGGCTGATCTACTCCGCGGGAGAGCCCACCATCGACGTCAAACGCACCATCATGCCCCTGACCGCCCAGAAGGGTCAGGAGGTGACGGTAACCTACGATCTGGAGAACACGGGCGAGGTGGATATTACCTCCGTCACCATCAAGGAGAACAGCTCCATTTCGAAAACCACCGGCAGCATTGAGGAGGGCATTCCCGCGGGCGGGAAGGCCAGATATACCTTCACGGCCACCATGGGCAGCCGGGACATTACCAGCGCGGCCACGGTGACCTACAAGGCGGGCGGCAAGTCCTACACCTCCCAGGTGGAGGCGATGACGATCCGCTACGGCGAGGTGAAGCTCAGCGCGTCCCTCAGCGCGGACAAAAAGGGCGGCGCGCCGGGAGATACCGTCAAGCTGACGCTGAAGCTGAA
>CAMNCR010000072.1 GCA_946534455.1 uncultured Clostridia bacterium
TCGTTCTTCCAGTAGGCGCCGGAAAGGGCTGTGAGCTTGAAGGCCTTCAGCGCCTTGGTGTAGGTCAGGTGCGGCCCGACGCACATGTCGATATAATCGCCCTGCTGATAGAAGGTGATCACCGCGTCCTCCGGCAGGTCGCCGATGTGCTCCACCTTGTAGATCTCCCCGCGGTCCTTCATCAGCTGGATCGCTTCCTCCCGGGGCAGCGGATACACCTTGAAGGGCAGATTTTCCTTGACGATCTTCTGCATTTCCTTCTCGATGGCCGGCAGATCCTCATCCGTCAGCTTCACGTCCCCCAGGTCGATGTCATAGTGGAAGCCCTTTTCCGTGGCGGGGCCGTAGGCAAAATGGGCATTGGGATACAGGCGCTTCACCGCCTGCGCCATGATGTGCGCGCCGGAATGACGGAGCACCTCCAGCTCCAGCTCCTCCGGGCACTCGGCTACATGACCGTCGTTGTAGAGAATTTTCATCGTTGTCCCCTCCATTTTTTTCATGTTGGCGGACAGCGCGCCCTTTTCCCCATGGAAAAAGGCACCCGCCCGACCTGTGCCGGGACGGATGCCTGAGCATTCGCGGTTCCACCCTGCTTGTTTTTCAACCACTCATTTATGCCGGGATAACGGCCGGCGGCCGCCTTCATCCGGGAATGGTACGGTCCGGTGCCCTGCTGCGCGGTTTCCACCCGCCCGCGCTCTCTGAAAGCCGGCCTTCCTCCGCCTGTTTCCCTTCACCTGAAAGAACAAAAGGGATTATATCATGCGCGCCTCCGAAAATCAACCGGTGCCGGACTTTTTTCACCGGGACGGAAAACGCCGTGCGCGGGCGCCCCGCCGGAGGCGGCCTTACTGCGCGCTCCCCAGCCGGTCCTGCACATATCCGGCCAGAATGTCCACGATGCGGGCGTTCTTCCCGCCGCCGGCCACGATCACATCCGCGTCCTGAATGTAGTTCTTGATATAGCGGTCGAACATGGGCTTCACGCTGTTGAGATACTGCGCTCCGATACCCTGAATGTCCCGGCCGCGCTCCACGATATCCCGCTCAATGCGCCGCAGCAGGCAGATATCCGGCTCCACCTTCATATACAGCTTCAGGAACATCAGCTCGCACAGCCGCTTGTCATGAAACGCGTGGATGCCCTCCAGGATCAGCACCTCCCGGGGCAGAATGATCTCCTCCGGCCGGTCCGCCCGGCGGTGAAGCGCAAAGTCATAGGCCTTGCGGGTGATCCCGCCGCCCCGCATCAGCTGCTCCATATCCTCCAGCAGCAGATCATGGTCAAAGATGGCCGGCTCGTCGTAATTCAGCCTCACCCGCTCCTCAAACGTCAGCCCCGGATGATCCCGGTAGTAGGCATCCTGCTGAATGATGACGCAGCGATTCTCCCCCAGGCGCTCCTGAAGCGCGTGGGCCAGGGTGGATTTTCCGCTTCCGCTGGCTCCGCAGATCCCGATAAACAGCATATGACTCCCTCCGTTGCTTCTGGATTTCCGTTCCTCTGCCCCTATCATATCACAGAGCGGAGGCAAAGGACAGAAAAAAAAGAAGACGGACCGCCAGGGATCCGTCTTCCGGGAATCGGGGATTACTTGTCGTAGTTCACGACCAGGGAGAAATCGGGCGCCTTCAGGCTCGCGCCGCCGATCAGGCCGCCGTCGATCTCGGGCTGCGCCATGAGTCCCTTGACATTCTTGGGATTCATGCTGCCGCCGTACTGGATGCGGATGGCATCCCCGGCCGCCGCGCCGTACTTGCGGGCCACGGCCGCGCGGATCACGCCGATGGTCTCGTTCGCCTGCTCGTCCGTCGCGGTCAGACCGGTGCCGATGGCCCACACGGGCTCATAGGCGATGACCACGTTCGCCACCTGCTCGGCGGTCAGGCCGTTCAGCGCGATCAGGGTCTGATATTCAACCAGCGCATCGGTATAGCCCGCTTCGCGCTCTTCCTTGTTCTCGCCCACGCACAGGATCACCTTCAGGCCGGCCTCCACCGCGGCAAGCACCCGCTTGTTGACGGTCTTGTCGGTCTCACCAAAGTACTGACGGCGCTCGCTGTGCCCGATGATCACGTATTCCACGCCGCAGGCCAGCAGCATGTCCGTGCTCAGCTCGCCCGTGAAGGCGCCGCTCTTCGCCCAGTGCACGTTCTCCGCGCCCAGATGGATGTTGCTGCCCTCGGCCGCTTCCTTCACCGCCGCGAAATCCACCGCGGGCACGCAGACGACCACGTCACAGCTGGCATCCTTCACCAGGGGCTTCAGCTCCGTCACCAGCGCCTTCGCCTCTTCGGGGGTTTTGTTCATCTTCCAGTTGCCGGCAATAATCGCTTTTCTCATTTTTCTGTCCCTCTCTTATTTGTCATCCAGGCAGGCAACGCCGGGCAGGGTCTTGCCCTCCAGGAACTCCAGGGAGGCGCCGCCGCCGGTGGAGATGTGCGTCATCTTCGCCGCCAGGCCCATCTGCTCCACAGCCGCCGCGCTGTCGCCGCCGCCGATGATGGTGACCGCTTCGCTGTCCGCCATGGCCTGCGCCACAGCCAGCGTGCCCTGCGCCAGGGTCGGATTCTCGAACACGCCCATCGGGCCGTTCCAGACCACGGTCTTCGCGCTCTTCACGGCTTCCGCAAACAGCTCACGGGTCTTGGGTCCGATATCCAGGCCTTCCATGTCCGCGGGAATCTTGTCGGAATCCACGACGCAGGTCTCCACCGGTCCGTCGATGGGATCCGGGAATCCGGCCGCGCACACGGTGTCGATGGGCAGCAGCAGCTTGACGCCCTTTTCCGCCGCCTTGGCCATCATGTCCTTGCAGTAGTCGATCTTGCTCTCGTCCAGCAGGCTCTTGCCCACCTCGTAGCCCTTGGCCTTCAGGAAGGTGAACGCCATGCCGCCGCCGATGATCAGGGTATCCACCTTCTCCAGCAGGTTGTTGATCACGTTCAGCTTGTCCTCGATCTTCGCGCCGCCCAGCACCGCCACGAAGGGACGGTCCGCGTTTTCCAGCGCCTTGCCCATGATGGACAGCTCCTTGCCGATCAGATAGCCGGCCACGTTGGGGCTCGTGAAGGCGGTCACGCCCGCGGTGGAGCAGTGAGCCCGGTGGCAGGAACCGAACGCGTCATCCACATACGCATCCGCCAGCGCCGCCAGCTCCTTGCTGAAGGTTTCGATGTTCTTGGTCTCTTCCTTGCGGAACCGGGTGTTCTGCAGCAGCACCACGTCGCCATCCTTCATGGCAGCCACGGCCGCCTGCGCCTTTTCGCCGGCCACCAGATCATCGTCCGCGAAAACCACCGGCTTGCCCAGCAGCTCGGACAGGCGCACCGCCACGGGCGCCAGGGAGAACTTGGCTTCCGGTCCGTTCTTCGGCTTGCCCAGATGGCTGCACAGAATCACCTTCGCGCCGTCCGCGATCAGCTTCTGGATGGTCGGCAGCGCCGCCACGATCCGCTTATCATTGGTGATCACGCCGTCCTTCATCGGCACGTTGAAGTCGCAGCGCACCAGCACCCGCTTGCCCTGAACCTGAATGTCATCAACTGTTTTCTTTGCCATGAACGTCCAACTCCTTTTCATGTTTTTCCTGAGTGATCTATCGCGAAATCCCTCCGGGAGGGATGCGCAATCATTTCCGGGGCTCCAGCAGCGCCAGCATCTCCCGCGCCGCGCCCTCATCCGTTACCAGCAGCTCGTGATGCCCGTGACGCATCACCGAGAGAATCGCACTGGCCTTCGAGCTGCCGGCCGCCACCGCGATCATCCGGCAGGTCGGCTTCAGCCGGGCCAGATCCACGCCGATTCCGGAGGCCTCCAGCAGGCACTGGCCCTCCAGGTCAAAGTACGCGCCGAAGCACTCGCCGACGGCGCCCTGCCGGAGCAGCCGCCCCTGCGTCGCGCGGCTCAGGCGGGTTTTCATCGCATCCTCCGCCTTGCCGATTCCGTGGAGAATGACGTCCGCGCGCTGCAGCAGCTCCGTCACCTCCTGCACCTCCGGCAGCTTCAGCATTTCCTGCATGGCCGGGGCGTCCAGCTGGTCCGGCAGATGGATCAGGCGGTAATGCCCGCCCAGCTTCCCCGCCAGCTCCTCCGCGAGGGTGTTTGCCTCCCATTCCACCGAGCGGCCCAGGCCTCCCCGCGCGGGCACCACCATCACGTTCAGCGAGGCGCTGCCCTGAAAGCCGCGAACCACCGCGGCCACCGACCGGCCGCCGGTGATGGCCAGGGTGTTGCCGCTCTGCAGCTGGCTCCGGAGCCTCGCCGCGCAAATCCGGCCGACGTCGGACAGCACCCGCTCCTCCTGATCCACGTTTCCCGGCGCGATCAGCACCCGGCGGACCGGGAGCAGCTCCGCCAGACGGTTTTCCATTTCCGTCAGCCCGTTCATCACCTTGGAGAAGGCCCGCGCGGACTCCAGAATCTCCTCCGCCCGCGGGCTGAGCATCATGCCCGAGGCGTTCAGCTCAATATAGCCCAGATCCTTCAGCATGGCGGCCGTATTCCGGATTTCCCGCTCCGGCAGGTGCAGCCGGGTCGCCAGCTGACGCCTGCCCACGGGCTGCATGATGGCAATCCGGTCCAGAATCAGCGCCCGGCGGGTCATCTCATCCGTCAGATCCGGGGCCAGCGCCCGCATCAGGGTAATATAATCCGCTGCCATGTCGCCGCCTCCCCGTGTCTGAAGTGGGACAAATCCCGCCCTCGCGGTCATTCTTCGTCCCAAGTATCATATCACAGGGCCGCCCCCTTTTCAAGGGGCGCGCATCAGACGCTGATCACCTCAACCCCCGAGAGCGCATCCGCGATCAGGGTCTCCATCTCCAGCCGCGCCTCTCCCTCGAGGATTTTTTCCATTTTGGGCCGGGTGGCCGGATGGCGGGGCGTGAACACGGTGCAGCAGTCCTCATAGGGCAGGGAGGAAATCTCCAGCGTGTCGATCCGGCGGGCCACCTCGATGATCTCGCTCTTGTCAAAGCCGATCAGCGGCCGGAAGACCGGCATGCTCACCACGCTGTCCGTCGTCCCCAGGGCCTCCATGGTCTGGCTGGCCACCTGTCCGATGCTCTCCCCGGTGATCAGGGCCTCACAGCCCTCCTGCCGGGCAATCCGCTCCGCGATGCGCATCATGAAGCGGCGCATGATCAGGGTCGTGTATTCCTCCGGGCATTTTTCGTGAATCTGCATCTGGATTTCCGTAAAGGGAACCACATGCACCTTGATGCCGCAGCAGCTGTAGCTCAGCTTTCTCGCCAGATCCAGCACCTTCTCCTTCGCCCGGTCGGAGGTGTAGGGGTAGCTGTGGAAATGCACCGCGTTGATCTGCACGCCGCGCTTGGCGATCATCCAGCCTGCCACCGGGCTGTCGATGCCCCCGGACAGCAGCAGGGTCGCCCGGCCGTTGGTTCCCACCGGCATTCCGCCCACCGCGGGGATGACCCGGACATACAGATAGGCATGATCCCGGATCTCGATGTTCATCAGGTGATCCGGCTCATGCACGTCCACCCGGAGCTCCGGCAGCGCCTGGAGGATCCGGTAGCCCGCCTCCTCGTTGATGGCCGGGGAATCCAGGGGATAGCGCTTGTCGCTGCGCCGGGCCGCCACCTTGAAGGTGCCCCGCAGGCCCCGCATCATCTCGATCGCCTGGCTGCAGATGGCATCGAAATCCTCCTTGGGCATCTCCACCGCCGGGCAGACGCTGTGCACGCCGAAAACCCGCGTGACCCGGTCAATGCACGTCTCCAGATCCGAAAAGCCGCTGACGAAGATGCGTCCGTCATGCATCCAGACCTCCGCGCCCTGATCCTTCACCGCATACCGGATTTTCCGCACCAGAGACCGAATAAAATACGGCCGGTTCAGCCCCTTGAGAAAGATTTCGCCGAAGCGAACCAGCAACAGTTCTCTCATTCCGTTTCCTCCCCCATTCATCGCCGGACATATCGCCGCAGCAGCCCGTAATGCGCCGCCACCCGCTCCACGGTCCAGTCGATTTCCTCCTCCGTCGTATACGGGCACAGGCTGAAGCGCAGCGAGCAGTCCGCCCGGCTCTGGGACAGTCCCATGGCCCGGAGCACCGGAGAAATTTTCTGCTTCCGGCTGGCGCAGGCGCTCCCGGCGGAAACATAGATGCCGTCCCCCTCCAGGGCGAACAGCAGGGTCTGGCTCCGCACCGGCTCCAGCGCCAGATTCAGGATGTGCGGCGCGGAAAGCTCCGAATCCGGCGCGGGACCGTTGACCGCGGCCTCCGGAATCCGGGCCTTCACGCCCTCCAGGAGCCGCAGCTTGAGCGCGCGCATGCGCGCGTTGCTTTCCGCGTCATAGGTCCGGATCGCCTCGCCCAGCGCCAGAATGCCCAGGGTGTTCTCCGTTCCCGAGCGCAGGCTTTCCTCCTGCCCGCCCCCGTAGAGCAGCGGCCGCAGCGGATGATCCTTCCGGACGATCAGGGCGCCGGTTCCCTTCAGCGCGTGAATCTTGTGGCCGGACAGCGCGTAGGACTGAATCCCCAGCCCTCTGAAATCCAGCGGGCAGCGCAGGAAGCCCTGGACGCCGTCCACATGCAGGATGGCCTCCGGGCACAGGCGGTTCCGCAGCGCCGCAATCTCCCGGAGCGGCTGCAGCGCGCCGGTTTCGTTGTTGACCTGCATCACCGCCAGCAGCGTCACCCGCTCATCCATCATCGCCTCCAGGCGATCCAGGTCCACCCGGCCCGTTCCGTCCAGAGGAATCTCCTCCACCGAAAAGCCCATGCGCCCGATGGCCTCGCCGCAGGCGGACACCGCCGGATGCTCCCCGGCGGAAATCAGCACGCGGCCGGGCGCCCTGCGCGCCCGCAGCGCCCCGAGCAGCGCCAGATTGTCCGCCTCCGTTCCCCCGGAGGTGAAGATCACCCGGTGTCCCGCGCCATGCACCGCCTCCAGGCAGATTTTCCGCGCCTCGCTCATCCGGGTCTGGATGTCCAGGGCCGGCTTATACAAGGCGGATGGATTATACCATCCGCCTGTCATCAGCTGCTGCGCCAGCGCCGCCACCGCCTCGGAGGGCCGGGTGGTCGCGCTGTTGTCCAGATATGCTTCCATTCTGCTCATTCCTGATACACACCATGGGGCAGATACTGCCGGATATAGCTCACCATCTCTTCGCTGGGCTCCAGGATGATCATCTTCTTGTTGCCGTCCTTGCTGAAGAAGAAGTAATACAGCTCGGCGTCCCGGTTCAGGAACCAGTTCATCCGCTTGACGCCGGGCGTGTTCAGATACCGCTGGAAGGCGCCGGAGGAGACCTTGCCGAAGCTGTCCACCGTCCGGACGTTCAGGCTGCCCAGGCTCTTGCGTTTCTTATTGTTATAGACCTCCGCAAAATCCAGCGCGCCGTTGGTGAACGTGTATTCATACTCTGTGAGGAGCCGGTCATGGAAGAAATAGGTATACGCCGCCATGCCGCCCATGACCACCACAATCACCACGCTCATCCACTGAAAATTCATGGACAGCGTGCCCAGCGTCATCGCCGCAATCAGGGCGCAGCCGAACAGGATCACCCAGCTCAGATAATACAGAATTTTGTTCAGCATGTTCTTCCGTTTGATAACGACTTCTTCCAGAAAATGATCCATCGCCATGGTCTTGTCCTCCCTGTACCGATTTGATTGATTCAGCGCACGCGTCCCAGCGTGCTTTCCGCCAGACTGACAAAGAAGCCCGCGTCCCACTCCGGCACGCCCCGCACCGCGGCGATCGCGGCGGCCACATGCGCGGCGGCGTCCTCCCGGGTGCCCTCCGTGCCGCGAAGCGCTACCCAGGTCATCTTGTCCCGGGCCGCGTCCATGCCCGTCTTCTTGCCGAGCAGGGTCTCATCCCCGATCACGTCCAGCAGATCATCCGTCATCTGAAACGCAAAGCCCAGATGCATGCCGTACTCCCCGCCGGCGCGCACCTTTTCCGGCTCCGCCCCGGCCAGCAGCAGCCCTGCTTCCATGGGGGCCATCAGCAGATCCGCCGTCTTGTGGCGGTGAATGTAGGTGACCTTTTCCTCCGTGGGCGCCTCGCCCTCCGCAGCCAGATCCGCGGTCTGTCCGGCGATCATGCCCGTCACGCCGGCGTGCCGGAGAATCGCCTCCAGCGCCTGCAGACCCCGCCGGTCCTGCCGGGAGAGCGCCGCGCGCGCCATGAGCTCCACCGCGCCGTTCAGCAGCCCGTCCCCCGCCAGCACCGCCAGCCCCTCGCCGAAAACCCGGTGGTTCGTGGGCTTGCCCCGGCGCAGATCATCATCATCCATCGCCGGCAGATCATCATGGATCAGGCTGTAGGTGTGAATCATCTCCAGCCCGCAGGCAAAGGGCAGCGCTGCCTCCGCATCGCCCCCGGCCATCTCGCAGGCGGCCAGCAGCATCACGGGCCGCAGGCGCTTTCCGCCCGCCTCCAGGCTGTAATCCATCGCCTCCAGCAGCCGCGCGGGAATCTCCCCCAGGCTGCGGAGCATATCCGGCAGCGCCTGCTCCACCCGCGCCTGGTACGCCGCGTAATCCCTCATACGGTTCCCTCCAGCGTCTGCTCGGTCTCTCCGCCCTCCGGGCCCTCCCGGAGCACGGTCAGCCGCCGGTTCATCTCCTTCAGCTCCCCGTCCAGGGCGTTCAGCAGCTTCATGCCCGCTTCGTACTGCCGGACGGATTCCTCCAGCGGCAGGGTGCCCTCCTCAATCCGGGCAATGATGCTCTGCACCTCGCCCAGACGATCCTCAAAGCTCCGCTCTGTCCCCTGCTCCGTCGCCTGATTCATGGCTTTCTTCCTCCCTGACCACTGAAATTGGACCGTCCGCGAAGCGAATCCGCATCCGGCTCCGCCTGGCCGCCTCCGCGGCGCGGGTGATCAGCTCTTCGTTCTCCGAATAGACCATCGCGTAGCCCCGGTTCAGCACCGCCGTGGGGGAGATGCCCCGGAGCCGCTCTCCGGCCCTGTCCACCTGCGCCGCCGCCCGGTCCAGCCTGCGGGTCATGACGTTCTCCATTCTTTCCCGCGTCATGCGCAGCAGGGTGCCCTCCTGCTGGAGGCGCAGCCGCGTCACATGCTCCAGCCGGTCCGACAGCCCCGCGCGCTGCGCGGCCAGATGCTGCAGCCTGCGCTCCGGGGACAGCCTGCCCAGGGTTTCCCGGAGGCGGCTGAGGCGGAGCTCCGCTCCGCGGCAGCCGCGTTCCGCGGCCTGAACCAGGCCCGCTCTGAGCATGTTCACCCGCTCCCGCAGCTCCCGAACCTCCGGAAAGACGATTTCCGCCGCGTTGCTGGGCGTTGAAGCCCGGACGTCCGCCGCCAGATCGCAGATGGTGGTATCCACCTCATGGCCGACCCCCGAAACCACCGGCAGCGCGCTTTCCGCCACCGCCCTGGCAACCCGCTCGTCGTTGAAGCACCACAGGTCCTCCGGGGATCCGCCGCCGCGGCCGACGATGATGACGTCCACCCCCTGCAGGGTGTTGGCGCGCCGGATGCCCCCGGCAATCTCCCGCCCGGCCTCCGCGCCCTGCACCGCCACGGGAATCAGCACGATCGGCACGAAGGGGCAGCGCATCCTGGAAACATTCAGAATATCATGCAGCGCGGCGCCGCTCTCCGAGGTGACCACCGCCACCTTCCGCGGCAGCATGGGCAGCGGCTTTTTCCTGGAGGGATCAAACAGCCCCTCCGCCTGCAGCTTCTGCTTCAGCGCCTCAAACTGCAGATACAGATCCCCCAGGCCGCCCGCCCGCAGGGA
>CAMNCR010000073.1 GCA_946534455.1 uncultured Clostridia bacterium
CTGGACACGGTGATCGAGGAGGTTCAGGGCTCCATCGTGCTCAACGACAGCGGCGCCCCCATGGAGTGGATTCAGACGGAGGACGGCGTGCCCGTGCGGCACACGCCCCGGCTGCAGCGCATGGGCGACCGGCTGCGCATGAGCCTGGACGACGTGGCCGCCTGCCTGGAGGACTGGACGCTGACCGACGACGGGGCCACCGTCGTGCTGGAGGCCATGGGCTACACCCTGGGCTTCTATCAGGAAACCTCCGGCATCGCCGCCACGGTGGACGGCACCGAAATCGCGCTGGACGCGGCGGATTTCAGCTTTGAGGAGGGGCATTTCATCAGCGCCGAGTTCCTGGCCTCCGCCCTGAGCGGCGAAGCCATCTGGGACGAGGAGGAGCATACCCTGATGCTGCGCATCATCCCCCGGGAGCTGGCCAACGCCAGCGACTGACGCTGTATACAGCCTGCAGGAAATGGTCGGCAATTCGCCTGACGGCCGATTGAAAAACCCCGTTTCTGCGGGTATGATGGGCGACTGTATGGCGAAAGGAGGCAAGGAACGAATGAAGTCAGTAACGATTCGCCTGAGTCTGGTTGAGAATGTCAACAATTTTGTGAATATCGTGTCCCACTATCCGTTTGAAATGGATCTGCGGGCCGGCCGTCATGTGGTGGACGCCAAATCCATCCTGGGAATCTTCTCCCTGGATCTGAGCCGTCCGATCACGCTGGAGATCTACAGCGACGACTGCGGCAAGCTGCTGGAGGAAATCAAGCCCTTCATGGAGCCCGCTTCCTGATCACCGAATGTCAACCGCTTCCCTTCCGGAAGCGGTTTTTTCCAAATATACGCACAACAGGAGGCCCGAACATGCAATATCGGCAGGATCGAAACGGGACCCCGCTCTCTATCCTCGGCTTTGGCTGCATGCGCTTCACCCGCAAGGGCAGCGGCATCGATCTGGAGAAGGCGGAGCAGGAAATCATGGAAGCCTTCCGCGCCGGCGTCAATTACTTTGATACCGCCTATCTCTATCCGGGCAGCGAGGCGCTGCTGGGCACGGTCATGGAGCGCAACGGCATCCGGGACCAGGTCTACGTGGCCACCAAGCTGCCCCAGTATCTGGTGGGCAGCGTCCGGGCCGCCGAGCAGTATTTCCAGGAGGAGCTGCGCCGCCTGCGGACGGATCACGTGGATTACTACCTGCTGCACCATCTGACCGACGCCGCCCAGTGGGAGCGGCTCAAGGGCCTGGGGCTGCCGGCGTGGATCGCGGAAAAGAAGGCCTCCGGCGCCATCCGGAACATCGGCTTTTCCTACCACGGGAACTCCGACAACTTCCTGAAGATCCTGCAGGAGGATCTGTGGGATTTCTGCCAGATTCAGTATAACTACCTGGACGAAACCACCCAGGCCGGCGTGACCGGGCTGAAGGCCGCCGCGGAGCGGGGACTGCCGGTCATCATCATGGAGCCCCTGCGGGGCGGCCGCCTGGTGCAGAAGCTGCCGCCGGACGCCCAGCGCGCCATGCGGGACAACCCCCGGGGCTGGACGCCCGCGGAATGGGCCTTCCGGTGGCTGTTCAACCAGCCGGAGGTGACCGTCGTGCTGTCGGGCATGAATTCCCTGGAGATGGTGCGGGAGAACGTCGCCATCGCGGGGGACGCCCGGCCCGGCGCCTTCACGGAGGCGGATTTCCGCCTGATCGATGAGGTGCGCCAGTGCATCCGGGCCCGGGAAAAGGTCGGCTGCACCGGCTGCCGCTACTGCATGCCCTGCCCCCAGGGGGTGGATATTCCCGGCACCTTCAGCGCCTACAACGCCATGTTCAGCGAATCCCGCTTCGACGGGCGCAAGCAGTTCGGCCAGGCGGTCGCCCTGACCCGGAAGCCCGCCTTCCCCTCCCAGTGCGTCGGCTGCGGCAAATGCGAAAAGCACTGCCCCCAGAGCATTCCCATCCGGGAAAAGCTGCGGGAGGCGGACCGGGCCCTGGAGCCGCTGCCCTACCGGATCGCCTTCCGGGTGCTCCGGAAATTCATGGTGCGGGGCAGCGGCGGCACGGACGGGGAATAAGGCGGCATTTCCGTACGTTTGTCCGGTTTGTATCCAGAATAAACGTACATATTTCCGAACGATACAAAAAAAGTTCTTTGCAATATTCACATTTTATGGTAGAATGGCTCCCGCTGAGCCGAGAGGCGGCTCATACTTTTTCATTTGCGCGAGGAGACATTCCATGGACAAGGTTCGCCGTAACGAGCGCATGAGCGCGATGATGAAGCTGCTGGCGAGCAGCCCGAATCAGATCTTCACGCTGAACTCCTTCTGTGAAATCTTCGGTTCCGCCAAGTCCACCATGAGCGAGGACATCGATCTGCTGCGGACCGTGCTGGAGCAGTACGACCTGGGCCGCATCGATACCGTCACCGGCGCCGCCGGCGGCGTTCGTTTCCGTCCCATCGTCAGCCGGGCGCGGGCCCGGGAGACCATTGAGGGCATCTGCCGGCTGCTCAGCGGGCCGGAGCGCCTGCTGCCGGGCGGCTTTCTGTACAATTCCGACATTCTCAGCACGCCGGACATCGTCAACCAGATGGGCGCCATTCTGGCCACCGAATACTATGACCGGGAGCCGGACTTCGTGCTGACCATGGAAACGAAGGGCATTCCCGTGGCCTTCGCCACGGCCAACGCCCTGGGCGTGCCGCTGGTCATCGCCCGCCATTCCTCCAAGGTCTATGAGGGCTCCGCGGTGAACATCAACTACGTCTCCGGCTCCGGGAACATCGAAACCATGAGCCTGAGCCGCCGCGCCGTGCGCGAAAACCAGCACGCGCTGATCGTGGACGACTTCCTCCGCGGCGGCGGCACGGCCCGCGGCATGGTCGAGCTGATGCGCGAATTCAACATCAGCGTCATCGGCATGGCCTTCGTCATGGCCACCCTCGAGCCGGAAAACAAGCGGGTCTCCGGCGCGAAAACGCTGATGACCCTGCGGGTGACGGACTCGGATCCGGCGGAGGCCATCGTGACCCCGGCCGACTGGCTGTAAGCTCCCTTCCCCCGGTTTTCCTTCGCGCGCGCTGGCAACGGCGCGCGTTTTGTGCTATAGTGAGCCCGGAAAGACTGCCGCGGCGCGGCAGCGAAAGGAGAGAATCACCATGGCTGATCGCATTTCCCGCGTGCTGGCCCTGATGCGGGACCGGGGGCTTTCCCAGCTGATCGTTTCCGATCCCCGGAGCATCTGGTACCTCACGGGGGTGGACGTGGAGCCCTATGAGCGGCTGCTGGCGCTGCTGCTGCGCGCGGACGGGCGGCACACGCTGTTTCTGAACCGGCTGTACAACGTGCCGGAGACCCCCTGGGAGGAGGTCTGGTTTTCGGACACGGACGATTCCATCGGCCTGATCGCCGGGCGGGTGGACGCCGGCGCGCCGCTGGGCATCGACAAGGAATGGAAGGCCGGCTTCCTGATTCCGCTGCTGGAGCGCTGCCCGGGGCTGCGGCCCGTGCTGGCCTCGGACTGCGTGGACGACTGCCGCGCCGTCAAGGACGCGGAGGAAATCGCCCTGATGCGGGAGGCGTCGCGGATCAACGACGAGGTGAACCGCCTGGCCTCCGAATATATCCGGGAGGGCATGACGGAGAAGCAGGTCGCCGACTTTATCGACCGGGGCTTTCTGGAGCTGGGCTGCTCCGGGCCCAGCTTCACGACCATCGTGTCCTTCGGGGCCAACGCGGCGGATCCCCATCACGAGCCGGACGACACCGTGCTGAAGCAGGGGGACTGCGTGCTGCTGGACATGGGCTGCGTGTGGCACCGGTACTGCTCGGACATGACGCGCACCTTCTTCTGCGGGGAGCCCTCCGCGGAGGCCGCCCGCGTGCACGACCTGGTGCGGGAGGCCAATGAGCGGGCGGAGCGGCTGGTGCGCCCGGGCGTCCGCTTCTGCGACATCGACGCCGCCGCCCGGGACTATATCGCCGCGGCCGGCTACGGAGAGGCCTTCAACCACCGGCTGGGGCATTTCATCGGCCAGACGGATCATGAAAAGGGCGACGTCAGCAGCGCCAACACGGCCGTCGCGCGGCCGGGCATGATCTTCTCCATCGAGCCCGGCATCTACCTGCCCGGGAAATTCGGCGTCCGCGTGGAGGATCTGGTGCTGGTGACGGAGGACGGATGCGAGGTGCTCAACCGGGAGGATCACCGCTGGCGCACGGTGGGCTGAGCCGGGCCTTGAGGTTTCCCGCAAAGCGTGTATAATGAAAAAAAAGACTGCATAAGGAGGCGTTTTTCCGATGAAAATGACATTTCGCTGGTATGGCAGCCAGAGCGACCCGATCCCGCTGAAGTACATCCGCCAGATTCCCGGCATGTCCGGCCTGATGGGCCTGCTGGACAAGCCCGCCGGCGTCGACTGGCCGGAGGAGGAGTTCGCCGCCCTGAAGAAGGAGGTCAACGAGGCCGGCCTCGCCCTGGAGGTCATCGAATCGGTCAACGTCCATGAGGATATCAAGACCGGTCTGCCCTCCCGGGATGAATATATCGCCAACTACATGTCCACCATCCGCATGCTGGCGCGGCAGGGCGTGAAGGTCATCATCTACAACTTCATGCCCGTGTTCGACTGGCTGCGGACCGACCTGGCCCGGGTGATCCCCGAGGACGGCAGCAACAGCCTGTACTTTGACGAGAAGGATCTGGGCGAGATGGGCCCGCTGGAAATCGTGCGCAAGACCGCCGAGGACAGCCACGGCTTCACCCTGCCCGGCTGGGAGCCCGAGCGGCTGGCCCTGCTGGAGACCACGCTGAAGCAGTACGAGGGCATGACCGGGGACGATCTGCGCAAAAACTACAAGTATTTCCTGGACGCGGTGATTCCCGTGTGCGAGGAGGTCGGCGTGCGCATGGCCTGCCATCCGGACGATCCCGCGTGGCCCATCTTCGGCCTGCCCCGCATCGCCCACAGCCAGGCGGATTTTGACAAGATCATCCAGCTCCACGACAGCCCCGCCAACACCGTGTGCCTGTGCACCGGCTCCCTGGGCAGCAATCCGGAGAACGACATCCCGGCCACCATCCGCCACTTCGGCGAGATGGACCGCATCGGCGCGATGCACGTGCGGAACGTCAAATATCTGGGCACCCACCATTTCCGGGAGGCCGCGCATCTTTCCAGCGCCGGCGATCTGGACATGTATGCCATCATGAAGGCCATCTACGACACCTGCCCGGAGACCTACGTGCGTCCGGACCACGGCCGCATGATCTGGGACGAGCAGGGCCGGCCCGGCTACGGCCTGTATGACCGCGCCCTGGGCGCCACCTATCTGAACGGCCTGTGGGAGGCCATCGTCCGCGAAAACCAGAAGTAAGAGGAACAGAATCCGTGGCACTCACAGCCTATTGTAAAAAATGCGACCGGGAGGTGCCGGCGGGGGACATGTGCCCCCGCTGCGGCACCCGGCTCGGAAAAACCTCCGCGCACGCGGTCTGGTGTCTGGAGCGCACGCCCGTGCGGGACTGGATGTGCTGGAACGCCGTGATGCGGGTGCTCCTGCCCGCCGGGCTGGCGGTGCTGCTGCTGGTGCTGCTGCTGGAGGGGCTTTCCGGCGGCATCGCCGCGGTGGAGGCGATGCTGGCCTCCGGCCTGCTGCCGGTGCTGGCCATGCTGCTGGGCACCGCGATCCTGCTGGTGGGGCTTTTTCTGCTGCTGCAGGGAAGGGAGCTGGCGGACTACACGATCGACAACCGCGGCGTGCACGAGACGGTTTACCTGCCCGATCCGACGCCGCTCAAGCTCCTGGCCCGCCTGCGGTCCCCGGCGCTTCTGCGGGAGGCCGACACCTCCGGAAGCGTGACGGTGCTGCGGCTGTCCCGGAAGGACCTGGCCTGGCGGGACGTGGCCCGGATTCAGCTCTGGCCGGAAAGCTGCCGCGTGCTGGTGTACGCGCCGTCCCGGTGGCTGCGCGTGGCCGTCACCTGCACGCCCTTCACCTGGGACGACACGATGGCCCTGATCCGCAACAAGCTGGGCCGGAAGAAAAAGGTGCTGCTGCCGCCCTCCCTGGTGGTGGCCGCTCCGCCCGCCCGGCGCGCGGCCCGCTCCCAGGTCCGGATCGTGCCCGAGGTGGAGGAGGCCATTGAGCAGCTGCGCATGGAGGAGGCGCCGGCCTTCCCGGAGCCCGAAGCAGACGCGCCGCCCGTCCTTCCCGATGATTTTGCCGATGAAACCAGCCGAGAGCAGGGAGGTGCCCCATGAGCCGAAAGCTGACCGTTGTTCTTCCCGCGCTGGAGGATTTCCACCGGGACCGCATCCGCGAGGCCGCCGACCGCCTGGGCTTTCAGGCGCTCTTCTTTGACAGCGAGGCGGCCGCCGTGCCGGAGCTGGCGGAGGCCGAGATCGTGCTGGGCCAGTCCGCCTTTCTCGCCGGGCACAGCCCCCGCGTCCGCTGGTTCTGCACGCCTTCCGCCGGGGTGGATCACCTGACCGGGGAGGGCGTTTTTGCGTCCCCGGACGCGCTGCTGACCAGCTCCTCCGGCGCCTACGGCGTCACCATCGCGGAGCACATCGTCATGGTGGCGCTGGAGCTGCTGCGCCGCCAGGCGGACTACAGCGCCGTCGTCGCCCGGCGGGGCTGGGAGCGCGGCCTGCCGGTGCGCTCCCTGCTGGAGAGCAAAATCACGCTCCTGGGCACGGGCGATATCGGCCAGGAGGCCGCCCTGCGGCTGCGGGCCTTCCGCCCCGCCTGCCTGACCGGCGTCAACCGCAGCGGCCGGAACCCCGAGGGCCGCTTCGACCGGGTGCTGCCGGTGACCCGGCTGGAGGAGGCGCTGCCGGAGACGGAGGTGCTGATCTGCTCCCTGCCCGCCACGCCGGAAACCCGCCGTCTGCTGGACGCGCGGCGCCTGGCGCTGCTGCCGGACCAGGCCGTGCTGATCAACGTCGGCCGGGGATCCCTGCTGGAGGAGGGCGCCCTGGAGGCGGAGCTGCGCGCCGGAAGGCTGCACGCCGCGCTGGATGTCTTTGAGACGGAGCCGCTGCCGCCGGAAAGCTCCCTGTGGACCTGTCCGAACCTGCTGATCACGCCCCACGTCGCCGGGAACATGACCCTGGCCTATACCCGGCGGCGCATCGTCGATCTGTTTCTGGAAAACCTGGAGCGCTACGCCGCGGGAGAGCCGCTCAGGCGGCTGGTTTCCCGGGCGCAGTAGCCCGCGCTCTTCCGATCAAGGGAGGTGTTCCCCGTGAAAAGGAAAGGGATGGCAGCCCTGCTGCTGATGCTGATCCTGACGCTTCTGGCCGGCGCCGCGGCGGCCGGCTATCTCTATTCGCTGGAGTACTGCTTCAGCCGGCCGGAGGTCAACTGGAAAACGCTGGGCGTCAAGAAGGGCGCGAAGCTGCCCGTTTTCAGCGCGCCCTTTGAGGAGGCCTGGCGCGGCGCGAAGGGGAAGGCCGCCGTCAGCGTCAGCGAGCCCTTCCGCGTGCTGGCCTCCCTGCAGGACGGGGACTGGCTCATGGTGGAATACACCGTGGACCGGGCCAACGGCCGGGTCGGCTGGATCCGCACCCCCGAAGGCAGCGACATCGCCGCTCAGGCCACGACCCTTTCCATCGCGCGCCTGGCCTGCGAAACGAACCGCGCCTGCGTCCTGACGGACGATCCGCGGGGCGGCCAGCGGGAGATGCGCACCGTGGAGGCCGGGGAGCGGGTCATCGCCATGGCCGAGGTGCAGACGGAGGACACCCTCTGGGCCTATGTGGAGACCGAGATCGACGGGCAGCCCGCCTGGGGCTTCCTGGACCGGGAGGCTCTCCGGGAGGTGAACCCTTTCCGGGCCGAGGGGGACTGCCTGGTGTTCGAGGAGGACGTCACGCGCATCGGCGCCTACTGGGAGAACTATGACGAGAACGGGGATCCGGAGCCCATTTCCTCCCTGCGGGCCGGGGAAATCTGGGTGGAAAGCGTTCCGGTTTTCGATCTGTTCGGGAAGGGCATCCGCCATGTGGCGCTGCCCGGGGGCCTGAAGGGGCTGAGCACGGAAGCCTTCAGCTACGCCACGCTGGCGGAGCTGCGCCTGCCCGGCGGGCTGGAGAGCTTCATGGGGGACGCGCTCTTCGGCTGCCAGGTGGACCGGCTGATCCTGCCCGCATCCTTCACCGCAGATCCGCTTCAGTTCGAGACCCGCTGCATCCTCGGCGCCTGGGAGGTGGAGGCAGGCAATCCCGTCTACGCCAGCCGGGACGGCGTGCTCTTCTCGGCCGACGGCAAAACCCTGCTTTCCTATCCCAATGGGCGGCAGGCCTCCCATTACGACGTGCCGGCCGGCACGGAGGTCATCGGCAGGCGCGCCTTTTCGGACGACAACATGGAGATCCCCCTGCAGACCCTGTCCCTGCCCATCGGCCTGCGGCGCATCGAGGCCTATGCCTTCAGCGGCTGCGGCCGGCTGAACAGCCTGACCGTGCCGCTGACGGTGACGGAGCTGGACCCCACCGCCCTGGCGCAGTGCGTGAGCCTGGAGCGGCTGTCCCTGCCCCCCGGGCTGACCGTGGAGCTGGACGAGGACACCCGGACCTGGTCCCGGTGGGAAACCTTCTCCGCCTACACCGGGGATAACGGGGTCACCCGCCCCGCGCCGCTCCGGGACGAATACAGCACCGAGCCCTACGACCCGAACCGGCCCACCATCGTCACCTACGAGGTCTGGGTGTCCGGGGAAAACGGCGAGGGCCCCGTGCCGGTCTACGCCTCCCCGGAGGCCGCGGAGCCGGCGGGGGAGCTGCCCTCCGGCGAGCGGCACTGGGTTTCCCAGACCGCGTCGGGGCGAGCCCAGATCGGCCATGATCAGGACGGCAACGAAATCTGGATCCCGCTGGATGCGCTTCAGCCCTGCTGCAGCGATGTTTTCTTCAGCCTCTGGGACCTGAGGCTCGTGCCGGACGCGGCGGGCGAGGCCGCCCTGGCCCGCGCCGGCCTGCCGCCGCAGTGCGCCGCCTTCCTCGACGAGGAGACGCTGACCTCGCACTTTTACCTGGAGCAGGGCGAGGACCGGCAGGCGCTGGAGGCAACGCTCCCCCTGTCGCAGGTCCGCCTGTTCCGCCCGGGCGCCGACGACGGCCGGCATCTCGGCCTGCTGCTTCCGGCCGCCGAGGGGCAGCCCATCCGCCTGCTGGACGCGCCGGCGGGGAACCCCGTCGCCTGGACCTACATCGGGGATCAGGCGGAGGCGCTGGACAGCCGGGACGGCTGGGTGTATGTCCGCACCGGGCAGTTCTCCGGCTGGGTGCCCGAGGCGCAGTTCGCGGAGGTGTACCCCGAGGAGGCCGGCGATGCGACCGACTGACCGCGCTTTATAACCCCTTTTTTTCGACCCATCCGAGGAGGCTCCAGCATGAAAACCATCCTTCGCCTGTTGACCCTTCTGCTCTGCCTGACGCTTTCCCTGCTGCCCGCCGCCTCCCTGGGCGAGGGCGGCTCCTGGGGACAGATCAACCAGTCCGTCGCCCGGGGGGAGGACTGGAGGCGCTACGTGGAAAGCCCGACGGATTTCCAGCTGGGGGAGGACCGTCCCCTGGAGGGCAGCGAGGGCCTGAAAATCCGCGGCTGGGGGGACTATCCCTCCATCGACGGCTCCACGGTCTGCGTGCCGCTGGGCATGGAGCTGGCCCGGCAGTGGCTGGATCTGGCCGAGGAGGATCTGAACGGCTTCGTGAACTTCTCCACCACGCCCTACGCCTATGACCGGCTGTTCCACGGGAAGCCCAATCCCATGGTCACCATCGCCTCCCAGGGCGTCATGATGGACGACACGCATCCCGTCGACCTGGTGATCGGCACGGGACCCAACGCGGACGAGCGGCGGGCCGCGGAGGAGGCCGGCGTGGAGCTGGTGATGACCCCCGTGTGCCTGGACGCCTTCGTGTTCCTGGTGAACGGGGCCAATCCGGTGGACAACCTCCGCGCGGAGCAGATCCGCGGCATCTACAGCGGTGCGATCCGCCGGTGGGACGAGGTCGGCGGCGCGGCGGACAGCCTCATCGCCGCCTATCAGCGGCCCCACGGCTCCGGCAGCCAGACCGCCATGGAGGAGCTGGTCATGGACGGGTATCAGCTGGCCGCGGCGGATGGCAACTACATCTCCGACGGCATGGCGGACCTGATCGCCCAGATCGGCAACTATGACAACAGCGTCAACGCCATCGGGTATTCGTATCTGTACTACGTGGAAAGCCTGTACCGCAGCGGCAGCCTGAAGGTGCTTTCCGTGGACGGCGTCGCGCCGACGCCGGAGAACCTGCAGAGCGCCGCCTATCCCTACACGGTGTACTACTACGCCGTGTACGCCCGGGGCAACGAAAAGGCCGCGCGCTTTGTGGACTGGCTCACCTCCGACGCCGGGCAGGCCTGCGTCGCCCAGGC
>CAMNCR010000074.1 GCA_946534455.1 uncultured Clostridia bacterium
TGCTCGGCTCCCTGAATCACCGCCTGCAGCATGCCCTGCCGCGCGTAGGGCGTGATGGTCACCATCTTTTCCAGATATCCGTTCCGCTCGCCGATAAGCCCCGTGATGCCCTGCAGGATCTGATCAAACTCATTGCCTCCCGCGGCCTCCGCCGCCTGCTCTCCCCGCTCCGGCGCCTCCACCAGGCGCTGAATGTCGTCAATGGGCTTGTAGTACCGGCTGGAAATGCGATACGTCAGCAGCACGAAAACCAGGCCCGCCAGCGCCATCACCGTCATGGAGATTATCGCCGCCACCGGCAGCGGCCGGGAAAAGGCGCTGTCGGGGATCGTCAGGGTATAGGTCAGATTGCTGTCCGCCAGGCTCTTCACCTGAATCTCGTATCCGGAAGCGCTGCCCGTCGCGAAAAGGGGCTGTCCCCTGCGCAGCATCTGCAGGCCCGCCTCCTCCCCCAGCCGCTCCCGCAGCGCGGCGCGCACCTGATCCTGCTCCAGGAGCACCAGCACCTCGCCCTTCATGGAGCTCTGGCTGCCGAAGCCCGTATACGCCTCGCCGTAGATCAGATATTCCTTGTTCATGGCAATCTGCCGCCCCTCCACGCCCAGCAGGCCGGAGGCGGTGGTCAGGCCGAAATAGGGCGAGGTCTGCAGCACCCGGCACGCGCCCTCCACCGAATAGACCGCCCCGGGCAGAAACACCTTGTTTTCCCCCTGGAAGGCCAGCATCAGGCTGTTCAGGCAGGTGCTCCGCGCCGAGCCCTTGATGCGGTTCAGCTCTCCCAGCATGTTGTACAGCTGCAGCGCGCTCATGGTCTTCTTTTCCACGTACACCGTCTGCAGCGCGGAGCGGGCGGTTTCCGAGGCGTTCACGGCTCCGCACAGGATCTGCGCCTGCATCAGCTGCTGATCCATCCAGTTGCCCCAGGTCACGGCCCGCTGCTCCCATTCCTGCTTCGCCAGCTCGGTCGTCTCCCGGCGGTAGGCCAGCAGCGTCCATCCGATAAAGATGCCAAAGAGCACCAGGATAATCAGCGCGTAGGATAAAAACATGCGCTTGAACACGCTGCTCCGGAAATAGCTCTGCCGCGCTTTTCCTTCCGCCCTCCCGGTCATTCCGCCCTCATCTCCTTACACCCGCCTGCCTGAGGCCACCCCTTCATAGCCATCCGTCCTCGGATCCCAGGATCGGCGCGCCTGCACGGTGACCCCGTCGCCGGTGAAATACAGCACCATCTCAAAGCCGCAGGGATAATCCCCGATCGCATGGCACCGGATCCGCAGCCCGCCGTCCGTGAACCAGCCCGCCGAAACCGTCGCCGGCTCGCCCGGCCAGCCCGGATAGGCTGCGGTCACCGTCTCCCCGGCGCGGAAGGGCAGCTCGCACGCTCCCCGGCGGTTCCGGTAGCGGAGGCAGCCCTCCTCCACCCGCAGCTCCGTCCAGCCCAGGTCGTTTTCCTTCTCAAAGGCGTACCTGCCTTCCGGCGCGCGCCGGGCCTCCGGCAGACTCTGCAGGCACGGTGCCGGCAGCTGCAGCCGCACCGGAGCCATGTCCTCCTCTCCCAGCCAGGGATACAGCTCCTCAAAGAACGCGTCATAGATCCGCTGCATGCCGCAGGGATCCAGCCGCACATCCGCGATCGTGCACAGCACGGCCCGCTTTTCCGGGCAGATCACCGCCAGCTGGCCGCCCATGCCGTACAGCACCCATCCGGCCCGCGTCCGCCAGCACTGCCATCCGTAACCGTACTGTTCCTCTTCATTCCCCTGCAGCGGGGTATCGATCTGCTTTTTCTGCATTTCCGCCACATACCAGGCGGGAATCAGCCCGTCTCCGCCCCGGCTCAGGCACAGCGCCACCCGGTTCAGATCCCGCAGGCTCATGCACAGCCCGGTTCCCCCCGTGCACTGGCCGGAGGGATCCCGCAGCCAGTAGCGCCGGTCCTCGCAGCCCAGGGGCGTAAACAGCCGCTCCTCCAGGAAATCAATGACCTCCTGCCCGCTCAGCCGCTTCACCAGGCTCGCAAGCACCTGGCTGCAGCCCGTATCGTAGTTGAACACGGTTCCCGGCTCGTGATCCGGCTTTCCCGTGAAGAAGGGCCGGGTCCAGTCCTCGTCCACCGTTTCCTGGTAGGCCGTCACCCGGTAGCAGGTCGCCATGCGCAGCATATCCCGGAGGGTCAGCCGCTCCAGCCAGGGGCTCACCCGCTCCGGCAGCAGGTCCGGAAAGAAGGTCACAATGCGATCCTCCAGCCTGAGTCTGCCCGCCTCCGCCAGCATGCCGACGGCGCAGCCCACCAGCGTCTTGCTGACGGAATACATCCGGTGGGGCTCCCCCTCCCGGAAGGGATCGTAGTACGCGCTGACCTTTTCCTCCCCGTCCACCGTCAGCACCCAGCCATGAAGGTTGATGCTTTCCCGGGCAACCCGCCGCAGGAAGGCCTCCGTCCGCTTTTCCAGTCCCGTCTGCCGCATCCCGTTCTCCTTCCCGGCCGCTCCGGCGGCCCTCTTTCTCAGGCTTCCCGCCGGCCGTGCCGCCCCTGATAGGCGGATTCGGCGGCCTCCGCCGTCTGCCGGCCCTTCTGTCTCTTCCGCCATCGGACCACGCCGTTGATCACGCCCCGGATGACCGCGAAGATCGCGAACATCGCGATGAACCCGCCGATGCCGAACACGATATCCACAAATTCCATGCTTCCCGTCCGCGTCAGCCGCTGGCCGATCTCGATGGCGAAGGTGATCACCAGAATCAGCGTGAACACATAGATCCAGGAGACCACCATGATATGGTCCGTCTTCGCCAGAAACTTGAACAGCGGATAGACCGCGAAGATCATCAGCATGCCCAGCAGCCCGATCACCAGGAAGTGCATCTGCTTGTCCGAAATGGTTCCCTCGAAGGCATTGTTCAGATTGATAATTTTATCGTGAATCAGCGCGATCCAGTCCACCGCCTGATACAGGAGCTCCTTCAGCATTTATTTTCTCCTTCATGGTCTCATTTTTCCGGGGGAAGCGTTTCCGTCCCGGCATTGGCCATTATAGTTTTTCTCCGCTGGAATTGCAAACATTCCCCCTCCGGAAGGTTTGACCAGGCGCCCCGGGGACGGTATAATTCAGAGGAGTTCAATCCGGGGGAGGGCGGTTTTGTGGAACCCTTTGGCCATTTTTATCTGGACAAGGAAAAGGATATGCAGGTGGAGCTGTTCCGGGAGGGCGAGGAGCTTTCCTACGTGCTTCGCACGCCCAACCACGGCACCGGCAACCTGATCTCCAACCTGGCCCGGCTGTGCCGCCTGCCGCTGGAAACCGATGAGAACGGCCTGCGCGTCATCCGGGGCACGCTTCCCTGTTATATTGACGGCCAGAACCGGATGCTGTATGTGTTTCGCCTGCTGGACACCAAAATCGCCAATATCTATCCCGACGGGCGGATCGAGCGCAAGGCCTCCATTCCAGCCATCGCCAAGACCCTCATGAGCCAGACCAAGGACTATCGGCTCGACTTCCGAAAAACCGTCGTCAAAACCTACATTTTCCGTGAATGCAAATTCCGCACCGATCTGCACACCCACATGAACGCGAATCTGGATCCGGACCTGCTCATCGCGCTGGGCATCCGGCATCAGATCCGCTACCCCCTGTACTATATCCGGAAGCTGGGGCTCCGCTGCTCTCCCGCCCAGGAGGCGCTGCTCGCCGCGCGGCGGGCCCGGGCGGCGGAGGCCTTCCGGGATTCTCCGCTGAAGGGGAAATACCTGGAGCGCAAAATCAACGACGCCACCTTCCTGAACTTCGCCTCCCTGATCCTGGAAAACCTGGAGAACGCCGCCTGGAACCTGCCCCGGATCCGGGCCTCCCTGGCCATCCTGAAGGACGGGCAGGCCGTCTTCACCAATCTGGAAAAGGTCTATCTCTATCGGTATGTGTTCTGCCGGGGCGTCCCCGCCGAGGATCCGATCGAGCTGCGCGACGTGAACCGGATCCCGGACGAGGATATCGTCAGCGCCCTCCTGCAGATGGCCCGGGACCGGGCCCATCCGGCCTTCGCCGCCAACACCCTCCTGGAGGATAAGCTGCTGTGGATCGCGCGGAGCTATGCCCGCCGCGGCATCGACTATGTGGAAATCTCCGATACGACCCTGGTCCGGCCGGACAGAGCGCCGGCGCTCCTGGCCACCCTGCACCGGATCCTGCCCGCCGTCCGGGCGGAAACGGGCGTCACGCTGCGCTTTCTGGCCGCCATCCGGCGAACGCCCCTGACCATTCTCAAGGATCAGATCGATCCGGAGGAAACGGTCCGGGAGAACCTCCGCACCCTCCGCGCCGTGGCGGAGGATCCCTATGTGGCCGGCAGCGACATCGTCGGGGAGGAAATGAACGATATCCGGGACCTGTCCCCGCTCCTGCGGGAAATCACGCATCTTGCGGGGCAGCATCCCTCCTGGACCCTGCGCATTCACGCCGGCGAAAACGACAGCCTGCCGGATAACGTCGCCAACGCCATCGCCTGTGTGCGGGAAGGGCTGCTCCCCGGCCAGGCCATGCCGCGCATCCGCATCGGCCATGGGCTGTATACCACGAATCTGGCCTCCCGCAAGGGACAGGCGCTGCTTCAGCAGCTCCGGGAGTGCGGCGCCGTGCTGGAGTTTCAGATCACCTCCAACGTGCGCCTCAATAACCTCAGCTCCCTCCGCCAGCATCCCCTCCGGCAGTATCTGGCCGCGGGCGTGGCCTGCGTTCAGGGCACGGATGGCGGCGCCCTCTACGGCACGGACTCCATTGACGAACAGCTGGCCCTGGAAAAAATGCTGAACCTGAGCCACGCAGAGCTGCTGGCCATGCGTTCCGCCGAGGAGCGGGTGCGCCAGGCAGGGCTGCGGGCCTTCGCGGAGAAGGAGGCGGCCCTCAGCGCCCGCCTGGCCGGGCAGTCCGTCGAGGCCTACTTCCGTTCCCGCATTCACGCGGAGACCAAGTCGGACGCCGTGCTGGTGGAGCTGCCCGACCGGCAGGACAGCCGTCTGGCCTTCCCGGGCCAGATCCGGGAGCTGCCCGTGGATCGGGTGCCCGTGATCCTCATCGGCGGCTCCTTCAACAATGACCGCCATCTGACCCGCCGCCGCGCGGAGATCTGCGCC
>CAMNCR010000075.1 GCA_946534455.1 uncultured Clostridia bacterium
CTGAGCTGAGAGGCGAGGAATGGAGAGGAAAAACGAGTGAATCCGAAGCTGAAGAAAAACCTGAGCTTTGCGCTGATCGTGCTGTCCATCGGCGCGGTGATTGTCATTGCCTTCAGCAATCCGGAGCTGGGAGACGCCTGGACGGCGGTGCGCCGGATGAGGCTGGACTGGGGAGCGGGCATTCTGCTGTGCTGGTGTGTCTATGTGGGCTTCGAATGCCTGGGATCCTGGCTGTATCTGCGCTGGGAGCATTTTCCCATTCACTTTGGCAGCTCCCTCATGGCGACGCTGATCGGCTACTATTACAGCAATATCACGCCCAGCGCCGCGGGCGGGCAGCCGATGCAGGTCAACGCGCTGCGCAGGGCGGGAATCCCTGTGGGATACGGTACCATGGCGGTCACCGTCCGCCTGATGGCCAACCAGGGCATGGTGGCGCTGATCAGCCTGGTCCTGCTGCTGCTTCATCGGGATTTTGTGTACGCTCAGCTGCAGGGGGCGATCTGGCTGGTTCGCGTGGGCTGGATCATCAATTTCAGCGCTGTGCCGCTGGTGCTGCTGGCCGCATTCCAGCGCAGGGGGCTTCAGAAGCTCGTTAATGGCATCATCCGCCTGCTGGCGAAGCTGCGTCTGATCCGGAATCCGGAGCAGACCCAGGTCCAGGCGATGGAAGTGCTGGATACCTATCATTCCGCGCTGAAGGATGTGCTGCGCTCACCGGGGCAGCTCCTGGTGCAGCTGGGCTGCTCCCTGATCAGCCTGCTGGGGCTGTTTGCGTCGGTGGTGTTCGTGTATCATGCCTTCGGGATGACCGGCACCTCCTGGAACCGGCTGCTGACCCTGGGAGCGCTGCTGTTTGTCAGCGCAAGCTATACCCCCCTCCCCGGCGCCAGCGGTGCCCAGGAGGGAGGCTTTCTGCTCTATTTCCGCGGTATTTTCACAGATGGGATGATCGGTCTGGCCCTGCTGGTCTGGCGCTTCTGCACGTTCTATCTGTTCCTGCTGATCGGCGTTGTGATTCTGCCGGCGGAGCGGCTGGCCGCGAGGAAACGAAAGACGGAGAAGGCCTGAAGTCCCATCAGAGCATGAGCCGGTAGATATTCTCGCAGTCCTTTTCGTCCAGCGTGACAAAGCCGGAGATGGAGCCCTGACGCCCGTCGCCGCGGCAGAGATTGCGCACCAGCACGGGAATATCCTCCTCCCGGGCGCCCAGCTCGGCAAAGTTCCGGGGCATGCCGATGGAGGTAAAGAACTGGCTCAGCTTCCGGATGCCTTCCCGGGCGGTCACCTCCGGATGGGCAAAGTCCATCTGGCAGCCCCACACGCGCACGGCCACCTGGGCAAAGCGCATGACATCGTGCTCCATCACATAGGTGAAGACCGCGGGCAGCGTCACGGCCAGGCCCGCGCCATGCGCACAGTCATACAGCGCGGACAGCTCATGCTCAATGTTGTGGCTGTTCCAGTCCTGACTGCGGCCGACGCCGCAGGCATTATTATGGGCCATCATGCCGGCCCACATGATGTTCGCCCGGGCCTGATAATTGTCCGGATCGGCAATCACCCGCGGTCCCTCATGGATCATGGTCAGCAGCAGCGCCTCGATCAGGCGGTCCGTCACCTCGACCTCCGGGGTGTTGGTCAGATACCGCTCATACAGGTGGGCCATAATATCGGTGATTCCCGCGTCAATTTTTCCTGTTCCCATCTTCTGCACCGCCTGTTTCCGGCTGTCTCCCGTGTCCCGGAACCGTCCGGGATCTCCGGCGGCGGGCCGGACGGCTCCGGGAAGGCACCGAAAAAAAGCTGCACAAAACAGGACAAATATGGTATGCTGGCAGCAGCTCGAACCGCAGGCTACGCGGTTCGGAACCGCTGTCCGTCATAAAAGGAGGAAAATGAACATGAAAAATGGATTGCTGATTCTGCTGACGCTGCTGGTGGCCGCGCTGAGCTTCGCCGCGGCGGAGGAGGCCACGACAGTCTTGCCTCAGGACGCGCCGGTAACCGCTGCGGAAAATGAGTTCCTGTCGGAACAGGTGGAGGGACTGCACGCCAATATTCAGCGCGAGGCGGATTCGCCGGCCTGGGTGACGAACCTGCCTGCCGCCGGGGAGGCGGACCAGCTGTTCATTGTGGCGGCCATGGGAATGGACCGGACCACGGCCTGGATCACCCTGCATCAGAAGGATGAAAGCGGCGCCTGGAAGCAGCTCCTTTCCACACCCGGTTTTGTGGGCAAAAACGGGCTGTGCCTGGACGCGGACCATGTGGAAGGCTGCGGTCAGACGCCCATCGGCGTTTACCGCTTCAACAAGGCCTTTGGCATCGCCGCTGATCCCGGCTGCGCGCTGCCCTATCTGCAGGTGGACGAGCATCTCTACTGGTCCGGCGATCCGGACCGGCATTACAATGAAATGGTGGATATCCGGGATGTGCCGGAGCTGGCGATGGACGACAGCGAGCACATTGTGGATTATGAATATCAGTACCAGTACTGCCTCAACATCAGCTTCAACGAGGAAGGCACGCCCGGCCGCGGCTCCGCTATTTTCCTGCACTGCTTCGGGCCGGTCAAGCCCTATACGGGCGGCTGCGTGGCGCTGCCGGAAAACATCATGCGGATGGTGATGCGGCAGGTCTCTCCGGACTGCGTGGTCGTGATCGACACCCTGGATCACCTGGGCGGCAGCCTCTGATCCGGGGCGTCCCGCGGCCACCGCACAGAGGGCGGAAGGGAAGCCATGGGGGGGTTCTGTCAGACGGTCCGGAAGCGATCGGAGCAGGGAGGGGGACAAACCGGATGAAATCCATTCGACGGCTGCTGGCATGCTGGATGCTTTTCGTCTGCCTGAGCGGCGCTGCCTGCGGCGAGTTGCTCCCGTCTCCGCCTCCGGCAGAGGTTGGACGGCTGGATGCCGGCTCGCTGCATGCCTCATCCCTGCTGGCGTCCGCGCTGTCCCTGCTGGAGGAGGGAAACTTCTTCATCGACCGGTACAACGCGATCACCGGGTCGGAGGTCAGCGCCGTTTTCCCGCTGGGCATGCCCTATCTGTGGGGCGGCGGCTACAGCCACAGCACGTTTTCCCGGGCGCCCGC
>CAMNCR010000076.1 GCA_946534455.1 uncultured Clostridia bacterium
CTTCGGAGCGAATGCACGGGAAAGCGGTGCGGGAAAGAGAACGACATGTGCCATCATCAGATGATGGCCTGGCAGAGGGTTCTGAACCGGCTGCGGGCGCATCCGGTTTCGGATCAGACGGACCGGAAGGCGAGGAAGCTCTTTGCCTATTTTGCGGAGAAGCAGGAGGATACCGCGGAGCTGTCCGTGACGCGCAGGGAACGGGAGATCGTCAAGGCGGAGAACATCGTGCTGGAGCCCCGCCTGGTTCAGGAGGGCGAGGATCTGCGCCTGGGGTACCGGGTGGGCCGGAAGGCAGGCAGGATGTATGTGGTCAAGGCGCCGGAGGCCCTGCTTTCCGCACTGGATGAGGGGCAGAGCTTTGCGCTGGGGAAAAGCGAGGAGCTCAGCTTCGCGGAGTCCGCCTTTGTTTCCTCCTGCCTGGAGGATGTGGCGCAGATGCGGCGGCTGACGGAGCATCGGAACTATTCGGACCGGAACTTCGGATACGAGGGGAATACGTTCGCCCTGCGCGGCGCGGTGCTGGATACCTTTTATGAACTGCATGAAGGGCAGACGCTGGAGCTGGAGAACCGGGCATTCACCGGGAAACGGCCGGTGCGCTTTGAGCACGGGGAGCTGGATGTGACCATTCATTCCGAGGCCCTGCGGGATATTCACGGACGATTTCTGGGCATCCGGATCAGCGGCCGGATCTGCATGCTGTACAGAGGCGCGAAGGGGAATGCGTACGCGCTGCAGGAAGGACGCTTTTTCCGCCTGACGGAGGAGGAGCGGAACACGCTGGAGCCCTTTGACCGCATTTCGGAGGATGGGCAGTTTTCCGTGCAGATCGGCCTGGAGGGCATTCCGGATTTTTACCGGCGAGTGCTGCCGGCCTTGCTGGCCTTCCCGGGCGTCCGCTACGAGGACAGCTGCCGGGAGGAGGTCGCCGCGGCGCTGCCGGCGGAGCCGGCATTTCATTTCTATCTGGATATCGAAAACGGACTTCTGGAGTGCAGGGCGCGGGTGTCCTATGAAGAAGGAGAGGAGCTGCCTCTGTCGGGCGGGCGGACGGCCGGGAAGCTGCTGCGGGATGTTTCGGCGGAGGAGCACGCGGAGGCGGTGCTGCTGGCAGTTTTCTCCCAGTGGGATCCGAAGCGGGAAGTCTATACGCGGCAGATGGAGGATGAGTCCATCTTCCTGTTCCTGCATGAAGGACTCCCCCGGCTGGAGGCGCTGGGGCAGGTGCTGGCCACGCCGGCGGTGCAGAAGCTGAGGATGGACCGGGTTCCTCCGGTGAGCATGCGGGTCTCCGTAGAGTCAGGGCTGCTGCAGCTGGACATTCAGACGGCAGACCTGAGCCGGGAGGAGCTGCTGGAGCTGCTGGACAGCTATGAAAAGAAAAAGACCTATCACAGGCTGCGCTCCGGAGTGTTCATCGATCTGACCGAGGACGAGGTTCTCTACGAGTTCGAGTCGCTGTTCAGGCAGCTTCGGCTGGCGCCGGATGAGCTGCTGCAGAAGCAGATCAGCCTGCCGATATACAGAACGCTGTATCTGGACCGGATGCTGGAGGAACGGGACGCGATCCGGGTGTCGAGGGACAGGCAGTACCGGGCGCTGCTGAAAAACTTCGCGACGATCCGGGATTCGGACTGGGAAATTCCGGCTGTGCTGGCGGAAACGCTCCGGCCCTATCAGCAGTATGGCTTCAAATGGCTGAAGACGCTGAACGCGGCGGGGTTCGGCGGGATTCTGGCGGATGAAATGGGCCTGGGGAAAACGGTGCAGGCGATTGCGCTGCTGCAGTCCGAGAAGGAAGCCGGAACGCAGGTCCGTGCGCTGATCGTGTGTCCGGCTTCGCTGGTATACAACTGGCAGGAGGAAATCCGGCGCTTTGCGCCGGCGCTTCGCACGGAGGTCATGGGGAAGGGCGCGGCCCAGCGGAATGCCGTGCTGACCCGGATCAGCAGCGGACAGGCGGCGGATGATGCGCCGGAGGTGCTGCTGTGCTCCTACGAGCTGCTGCGGAGGGACATTGCGCGATACGAATCCGTCCATTTTACGACCTGCATCCTGGACGAGGCGCAGTATATCAAAAACCAGAGCGCGGCGGTCAGCAAGGCGGTGCGGCTGATTCACGCGGATCACCGGTTTGCGCTGACGGGCACGCCGATTGAAAATCGCCTGTCAGAGCTCTGGAGCATCTTCCAGTTTCTGATGCCCGGATTTCTGTATACCCAGGAGGAATTCAGGGAAAACTTCGAGGAGCCGATCATGCGGCGGAATGACGCGACCGTGACACAGGCCCTGCGGCAGATGACCTCTCCCTTTATCCTCCGCAGGCTGAAGACGGATGTGCTCAGGGAGCTGCCGCCCAAGCTGGAGGAGGTCCGCTACGTGAATTTCGACGCGGATCAGCGCAGAATCTATGACGCGCAGGTAACGAAGATGCGGGAGCTTCTGGAGAAGGGCATCCGGGGCACGGATAAGATGCAGATTTTTGCGGGGCTGCTTCGCCTGCGGCAGATCTGCTGCGATCCTTCGCTGTATCTGGAGGGCTATTCCGGCAGCTCGGCCAAGCGGGAGGGCTGCCTGGAGCTGATCCGGAGCGCCATGGACGGCGGTCACCGGATGCTTGTCTTCTCGCAGTTTACTTCCATGCTGGAGCTCCTGGAGCGGGATCTGGAAAAAGAAAAAATCCCTACCCTGAAGCTCACCGGCGCGACGCCCAGGGAGCGGCGGCTGGGCCTGGTGCGGGAATTCAACGAGGGAAGTATCCCGGTTTTCCTGATTTCCCTGAAGGCAGGAGGCACCGGGCTGAACCTGACCGGTGCGGACCTGGTGATTCACTACGACCCCTGGTGGAATCTGGCGGCCCAGAACCAGGCGACGGACCGGGCGCACCGCATTGGCCAGACGCGGCAGCTGACGGTTTACCGTCTGATCACCCGGGGGACGATCGAGGAAAGAATTCTGGCTCTGCAGAACACAAAGCAGGATCTGGCGGATTCCGTTCTGTCCGGGGATCATGCCTCCCTGATGTCCCTCTCTACGGAGGAGCTGCTGGCGCTGCTGGGATAGCTGTCCCCGATAGCGCTGTTATTCATCTTTTTCATTTTCTATTCCTCCTAATCCTCTTTCTCGAAGATCTTTGGGTGGAGCGCCGGAGCTATATCGCATTCTGAAGAAGTGGAGGGGTCATTTCCCAATGGCTGCTCAACAGCCACCGGAACCCCTGCTCAACGAGGACCGGGTGCTCAACAGGGGGAGGGATTATTCTTTTCTGCGCTGCATGACCTCGGCCCTGGAAAACAGCTTATATCTGGCATCGGTACGAATGGGGTGCAGCTTGTCCCGGCGCATCAGATCGTCGATGTTTTGCCTGGAACACTCCAGAAGACTGCAGGCTTCGGAAGCACTGACGACCCGGGTCTGAACATACTGATAAAGATCCTGCTGCGTCAGGGGGATGGTGGTCCCATGTGCGTACAGGTCGCGGTGGGAAATCATGGCTCTGTCATTCCAGTATACCCCGTACCCATCCGGTTGGACTTCCACGGTGTTGAATCGATCCTGGGAGACCCGGAAAGGCTCACAGGCAGGGCGATTCAACTCAAGGATATCAACCACTTTCGCGGCGCCGTTTCGAAAGAAGACCAGGAGCTTCGGTGCTTCCATCGGTACGATATCGACCACCTTTGTCCGCCAGCGGCGGGAGAGGAGGTCGGGAAGGGGATGGGCGGGGACTTCTTCCAGATAGAAGTCATCCTGTTCACAGCGGCCCATCGAAAGGAGCAGCAGGGAGAATTCATCGTACTCTTTCAGACCGTTATCCCGGAGAATCTGACCGATATTCTGCCGGTCACGCGGAACGATTCGCTGCTGAACCCAGCGCAGGCTCCAATAACTGTCGATACTGTATTCACCGCGCTCGACGAAAGCGGAAAGAACAGGAGGGGCATCCCACGGATCGATCCCGTCCGTTAATTCCATATAGAATGATTTAGCGTTTTCGTAATAGACCAGATAGCCAAGGATTGTCTCCCTGGACAGGGTATCATCCCTGACGGCGAAGATTCTCATAGGCCTGCCACCTCCTCCATATCATTTCCCAGCTTCTGTCAAGCCAATGCTGATCCAGGGCTTCTTCCAGACCGTCCAGCAGATAAGCCCGGTCGTTTTCCTTTAACGGAGAGAAGCGTGGGAGGTGATCACGCGGGATGAGCCGGAGATTGTCCCAGGCGGAACGGGAGCCGACAAAGCACTGGACAGGTTTATCCGCCATGACGTCTTCCCTTTCCAGTTCTTCGACACTGCGGCAACGGCAGAAGAGGGAAACGCCGTGGTCGAAGAGCGGGGCCAGCCGGATGGTTTTCCGATCGCGGTTGATGAGTACTTCCATGTTTGCCCCGTGCCGATCCCGGTTCAGGATCAGGTAATCGACAACAAGCATCTGGTAAATGTATTCTGACCAGCCATTCCGAATGCAGAAATCCAGCGGCGATTCGCCGGAAAGCCTGTGGCTGTCAAAATAATTATCAAGCGCATCCTTCTTCTCTCCGCGCTGACGGAAATTCCGGGAAGCACACAGCCAGGTGCGAAGCGGTTTTTCATCCACGATGATGTCTGCGTGAATCAGCTGATAAGAAAGATGAGGAATGTCAAGTATTGTAAGCAGGCGATCCGCAATGATTTCGTTGACTGACTCATGGCCCGTGACACCGCGGAAGGCGTCATAATCCGAAAGCTTATAGTAGTATTTCCCCTCCGGTGTGATTTCCTGTGACTTCAGAAAAGAGCCGGCAGTTCCGGATGATCCGCGTACTTTGGACCAGCTGAGGTGTGTCAGATCCTGTGGGGTATGGATGATTTGCTCCATGAGCTCACCTCCTGAAGACAGCGTAGCAAAGCACTTGAAAAATGTCAAGCAACAGAAGGGGAGAAGAGATATCCTTTGACCGGGATCAGCCCATGCTGGGCGATCTGCCGGAAAGAGAGGCTCTGTGATGTATCTGCTTGATACAAACATCTGTATTGATGCTCTGAACGGGCGCCATCCCGGTCTGATCGAGCATCTTCTTTCCGTCTCTCCCGATCGGATCTTTATCTCCTCTGTTACGGTTGGCGAGCTGGAGTACGGAGCTGCCAGGAGTCACTGGGGAGACAGGATCAGAGAACGGATGCATGCATTTCTGGCAAACTTTACGATTCTGCCATTTACAGAGGAGGACGCTGTGCTCTTCGGGCGCTTCCGCGCACAGCTGGCCGCCTCCGGAACACCGATCGGCGCTTACGATGTCATGATTGCCGCGCAGGGCGCTGCACGCAATCTGACTGTCGTGACGCATAACACGGATGAATTCTCAAGGATCTCCGGGATTCGCCTGGAGGACTGGGCAAAGTAAGACAGCCTCAACCCGCTGTAAAGCCTCTGCGTATCCATCCGGACAGCAGGGCTTTTTTGCGTGGAGCCCGCGGCGATGCCGAACCGGGGCGGAACGGACGGCCCGGCGGCGTTAGGTGAGCTGCCGGGCCCTTTTGCGGTAGGCGAGGGTGAAGAGGACGAAGAGGGTCAGGTTATGGGCGATCATGCAGGCCCAGGCGGAGACGAGGCCCAGGCCGAGAAGCCGGGTGCAGACGAAGGTGCCGACGATGCGGACGCACCACATGCACAGGACGTTGAACAG
>CAMNCR010000077.1 GCA_946534455.1 uncultured Clostridia bacterium
GCCAGCACGGGAGCGATGAACTCATCGAAGTACTCGTTCGTTCCGGGCACCTTGGCCGGCACGGCGCCTTCGGTGGTGGTCGCCCAGTCCGCGGGGATGTCGACCTTGACCAGACCGGTCAGGGCGGCGTCGATGGCGGCGTAGTTCATCTTGACCACGTCCTCGCCCTTCTTGCCGTAGGAGGCGACGACCTTTTCCTTCATGTACTTGTCCGCATCCTCATAGGGGATGATGTCGGCCAGCTTGAAGAAGGCAGCCTGCATGGTGGTGTTGGTGCGTCCGCCCATGCCCACCTTGCGGGCCAGGTCAATGGCGTTGATGATGTAGAACTTCGCGTGCTTCTGCGCCAGCTTGTTCTTCATGGAAGCGGGCAGGCGCTCGTTCAGCTCTTCCGGCTCCCACTGGCAGTTCAGCAGGAAGGTGCCGCCGTCGCGCAGCGGGGAAACCATGTCATACATGGTCACGTACGCGGGGTTGGAGCAGCTGATGAAGTCCGCCACGTCGATCAGATAGGGGCTCTGGATCGGCTTGTCGCCGAAGCGCAGATGGGACACGGTCAGGCCGCCGGACTTCTTGGAATCATAGAAGAAGTAGGCCTGCGCATACTTTTCGGTATGGTCGCCGATGATCTTGATGGAGTTCTTGTTGGCGCCGACGGTACCATCGGAGCCCAGACCGTAGAACATGCAGGCGGAGGTGCCGGCGGGAGCGGCCGCGAAGGTCTCACCCAGCTTCAGGGAGGTACCGGTCACATCGTCCTCGATGCCGACGGTGAAGTGGTTCTTCATCTCGCCGTCCAGGTTCGCGAACACAGCCTTGACCATGGTGGGGGTGAATTCCTTGCTGCCCAGACCGTAGCGGCCGCCGACGACCTTGATGTCGCTGCGTCCGGCCTCGGCCAGCGCCGCGCACACATCCAGATACAGGGGCTCGCCCAGGGAGCCGGATTCCTTGGTGCGGTCCAGCACGGCGATCTTCTTCACGCTGGCCGGCAGCACCTTCATCAGGTACTCCACGGAGAAGGGACGATACAGGTGAACCTTGATCTGGCCGACCTTTTCGCCGCTCTCCAGCATCTTGTTGATGGTCTCATGGGTCACGTCGCAGCTGGAGCCCATGGAGATGATCACCTTGTCGGCATCCGGAGCACCTTCGTACACGAAGGGCTTGTAGGCGCGGCCGGTGAGCTTCGCCACCTCGTCCATGCATTCTTCCACGATCGCGGGAACCGCCAGATAGAACTTGTTGCCCGCTTCACGGCCCTGGAAGTAGATATCGCTGTTCTGCGCGGTACCGGCCTGATGCGGATGCTCCGGATTCAGGGCGCGGGCACGGAACTCTTCGATCTTGTCCCAGGGAACCAGGGACTTGATTTCTTCGTAGCAGTTCTTGTTGTCAATCGCGTCGATCTTCTGGATTTCATGGCTGGTCCGGAAGCCGTCAAAGAAATGCAGGAACGGCACGGAGCTCTTCAGGGTCGCCAGGTGGGCCACCAGCGCCATGTCGTGCGCTTCCTGAACGGAATTGCTGGCCAGCATGGCAAACCCGGTCTGACGGCAGGCCATCACGTCGCTGTGATCGCCGAAGATGTTCAGCGCATGGTACGCCAGAGCCCGGGCACTGACATGGAACACCGCGGGGGTCAGTTCGCCGGAGATCTTGTACATATTGGGGATCATCAGCAGCAGGCCCTGGGAAGCGGTAAAGGTCGTGGTCAGAGCACCGGCGGACAGGGAGCCGTGCACCGCACCGGCAGCGCCGGCTTCAGACTGCATCTCGGCGATGCGGACGGTCTGGCCGAACAGGTTCTTCCGGTCATGAGCCGCCCACTCGTCCGCCACTTCCGCCATGGGGGAAGAGGGGGTGATGGGGTAAATCGCGGCCACATCGCTGAACGCATACGCGACATGGCTGACAGCAGTGTTGCCGTCAATGGTCAGTTTGATGGACATGAGTTTCCCTCCTGATTTAGTTTCATGAGACAGAAGCCAGTCTCGGGAACCCGGTCTCCCCTGCGCGCCCTCTGCTGATCACAAAAAAAGCATGCAAAAAAGCACGGGATAACTCGATGAAAGTATTATAGTAATCCTTTCCACTAAATTCAAGACCTGTGGCGGAATTGTTTTTCTTTTGTAACAGATTTTTGCGTGTTGCCGCCCTTTCTTTTCTTATTTTTTGTCGATCCGGATGACATCTCCGGAAAGGTATGCTATACTTAGCATGGTTGTTTCTTTTCTTTTCGCGAAGCTTTATAGAACAGGAGGTTGGTCATATGAAAAAATGGCTTCCCATCGTCACCGGTGTCCTGGGGGTTCTGGCAATCCTGTTTCTCGTTCTGATGCTGAACGGCAACGGCCGGGTTGCCTCCCTGGAAGAGGAAAACCGGAAGTGGATTGAGGAGGTCGCCTCCCTCAATGAATCGCTGGCCGATCAGTCTGCCGAGGCGGATCAGCTCCGCTCCGACGCTGCCGGCCAGGCGGCAAAGATCGAAGCCCTGACCGCTGAAGCGGAAGCGAGCTCCGGTCAGGTCGAAGCCCTGACTGCCGAGGCCGCCGAGAAGGAAGCCCAGCTCAAGGCCCTGACCGCCGAAACGGCGGCGAGTGCCGACAGGATCGAGGCCCTGACTGCTGAAGCGACGGCAAGCGCCGGGCAGGTCGAAGCCCTGACCGCCGAAGCCGCTGAAAAGGATGCGCAAATCGAAGCCCTGACCGCCGACGTGGAGGAAAAGGCAGGTCAGATTGAAACGCTCACCGCGGACGCTGAGGAAATGAACGCCCAGCTGCAGGCCCTGACCGAGGAAATCGCCGTCAAGGATCAGCAGGCCGAATCCCTTTCCGCCGATCTTGCGGAACGGCAGGCAGCCCTGGACGGCACGGTGAAGGATCTCGAAAGCCGGACCGCCGAGCTCACCGCCCTGACGGAAACCCGGACCCGGCTGGAGGCGCAGATTGCCGACCAGGCAGGGCAGATTGCCGCCCTCACCTCCGAGCTGAGCGGGCAGAAGGAATCCGCTTCAGCCCTCTCCACGGAAGCGGGAGCCGCCCGGGATGCTGCGGCCCAGCTGAATAAGACCGTTGCCTCCCAGGCGGAGGAAATCGCTGCCCTGACCGCGGACGCGGCCCGGCAGAGCGCCGAGCTGGAGCAGATGACCGCCACCCTGGAGGAAGCCCGGAAGGAATCCGAGGAGCTCTCCGCCGCCCTCGCCGGGAAGGAAAACGAGCTTTTCACCCTGCAGGAAACGCTGGCCACGCGCGATTCTCAGCTGCAGCTGCTGACGGAGGCCAGCCAGGGGGATGCGGATCAGCTGACCAGCCTTTCCGCCGAAGCCTCCCGGCTGAAGGAGGAAATCGCCTCCGTCCGGCAGACGCTTTCGGAGAAGGAGGCGGAGGTCGCGGAGCTGAACGCCGCGCTGGAAGCAAAGAGCGCGGAAGCGCAGGAGCTGAGCGGGCAGCTTTCCGCGCAGACCTCTGAGCTGGAGAAGACCCGGGCCGCCCTGGAGGAGGCGCAGCTTTCCGGTTCCTCCGTGGAGGAGGCCACGGCAGCGCTGGAAGCGGAAAAGGCTTCCCTCACCGCCGAGCTGGAAAAGGCGCAGGCGGGGCTGGCGGATCTGAGTGCCCGCCTGCAGTCCGTCATGCAGGCCATCGCCTTCAAGCAGTCGGACAATGATCGGCTGACCGCGGAAAACGAACAGCTGGCCGCGGAAAAGGAGCAGCTGGCCGCGGAGCTGGCCGCCAAGCCCACCGGGCTCCCCGCCACGGGCTTTGTCACCATCGAAGGGCGGGAGGGGCTCTACCTCGTTCAGAATGGGACCATTGATGAGAGTGCCCAGTCCCTCGTGCAGGATCCCAACAATCCGGACACCTGGTACTGGATGGAAGACGGCCGGGTCCGCACGGATTACACCGGCTTCATGGGCTACGCCGGCGGCACCTTCTATATTGAAAGCGGCGTCCGAAGCCATCTCAACGGCTTTGTCGAGCACGAGGGCGCGCTGTTCTACGTGGCCGACGGTCAGCTGCAGGATCAGGCCAGCGGCATGATTCCCGCCTCCGCGGACGGACCGATCTACTTCGTTTCCCTGGGCAAGGTTCAGGATCAGATTCAGGGAGATCTGGTGCTGGTCAACCTGGACGGCACGGACACCTGGTGCTATGTGGACGGCGGCGTGTGGGATCAGAGCTTCGAGGGACCCGTTCAGCACGACGGCCACTGGTTCTACGTCCAGAATGGCGTCTTTGCCAAAAAGTTCAACGGCTGGGTCAACGTGGACGGCGAGCGGCTCCGCTTCCGCAACGGCGAAGTCAGATAAAACGCTGTTTCCCCTCTCACCGGCCCGCAGGCATCTGCGGGCCGGTTTTTTGCTGTCCAGCCCCCTCTGTTTCCTGTAGAAGGTTTGCCCGTCAGGGGGAGGCTTTTCAGCCCTTCCGCGGTTCCGGAATAAGCCCCTCCCTCTTTGCTGCCTCCGCATGCCCGGCACACCGCAAAAAGCCCCGCCGGCACAGGGCCGGCAGGGCCAATCGGTTCGGTTGATTTTCGTCTGAATCCGTCAGGCGGACTTCTGCATTACTCTCCGCACTGATCCAGCACCCGGTTCCGGATCGCCTCCGTCAGCACCTCCGATACCGTTCTGGGATCCTCGGGATAGAGAAGGTTCAGGATCGTCTCCCGGGCGCTGAGCCAGTTGCCGAAGAACTGACGCTCCGCGCTGACCGCGTCCCGGT
>CAMNCR010000078.1 GCA_946534455.1 uncultured Clostridia bacterium
TAGGTGATGGAGGAGATTTCCGCCGGATTTTCCACGATGCGGGGATCCGCCATCAGGAAGCCGGACACATCCGTCCAGTTCTCATAGACGTCCGCCCCCACGGCCCGGGCCACCAGGGCGCCGGTGATGTCGCTTCCGCCGCGGGAGAAGGTGCAGATATCGCCGCTCTCCATCGCGCCGTAGAAGCCGGGCACGACCGTGGAAACGCCGTCCGAAAGGGCTTCGGAAAGCCGGGCCTGGGTCTGCTCGGCGTCGAGCATGCGGTTGTCCCGGAAGACGATGCCCTGCGCGGCGTCCAGAAAGCGCCAGCCCAGAAAGTCCGCCATCAGCAGGCCGCACAGATATTCCCCGCGGCTGGCGCACCAGTCCCGGCTGAGCCCGTCGGCAATGCCGCGGCGCACCTCCTCCAGGTGCTCCTCCACGGGGAGGGTCAGCCGCAGATCCCGCGCGATGGACAGATACCGTTCCTCGATCTTGGCGAAGGTTTCCTCAAAGGATTTGCCCTCGGAGGCCTGCGCGTGGCAGAGATAAAGCAGATCCGTAACCTTGTCGTCCCCGGGAAAGCGCTTGCCGGGCGCGCTGGGCACCAGGTAGCGCCGGGTCGGCTCCAATTCCAGAATGCCGCGGACCTTGCGGAACTGCTCCGCATCCGCCAGAGAACTCCCACCGAACTTGGTGACGATACAATCAAGCACAGGCGTACCTCCAGACTTCACTACATCACAGGCGCAATTCTACCGCCTTCAGGCCCTTCATGTCAAGTAAAGCAGGGCTTTCGGGCGCTTGTTTTTATGATCCCTTTATGATAGAATAAGCGCCTGACGAATCCGGGGGCGGAGGGCCGTCCCCGTGGAACCGAAACAGGGAGGGAATGACCTATGACGACCATGACGACCCGGGAGCTGAAGGAGCAGCTGGCCGGTCTGCAGGGGCAGGAGGTAACCCTGCGGGGCTGGATCCGCAACCATCGGAAGCAGAAGGGCCTGGGCTTTATCGATTTCTATGACGGAACCTGCTTCCGCAATCCCCAGGTGGTGTACGATCAGACGATCCCGGACTTTGAGGCCATTCAGGCCCTGCGGGTCGGCGCGGCCATCCGGGTCACCGGCCGGGTCGTGCCCAGCTACCGGGATCCGGAGACGCCGGAAATTCAGGCCTCCGGCATCGTGCTGGAGGGAGACAGCCCGGAGGACTATCCCCTGCAGCCCAAGCGGCACACCCTGGAGTTCCTGCGGGAGATCGCCTATCTCCGTCCCCGCACCCGGCTCTTCCAGGCGGTGTTCCGCGTGCGCAGCGTGGCGGCCATGGCCATCCACACCTATTTCCAGGACCGGGGCTATGTCTATGTCCATACGCCCCTGATCACCGGCAATGACGCGGAGGGCGCGGGCAACACCTTCACCGTGACCACCCTGCCGCCCCAGGAGCGGGACGATCCCTCGAAGGACTTCTTCGGCAAGCCCACCTCCCTGGCCGTGACCGGTCAGCTGGAGGGCGAGACCTTTGCCATGGCCTTCAGCAACATCTACACCTTCGGCCCCACCTTCCGGGCGGAAAACAGCAACACCAAGACCCACGCCGCCGAATTCTGGATGATCGAGCCGGAAATCGCCTTCTGCGATCTGGAGCAGCTCATGGATCTGGAGGAGGATTTCCTCAAGGCGATCGTGGCCACCGTGATGGAAAAATGCCCGGACGAGCTGAAGTTCCTGGATCAGTACGCGGGCGGCGGCCTGCTGGAGAAGCTGACCGCCCTCAAGGACAGCCATTTCGCCCGCATCACCCACGAGCAGGCCATCACGATCCTGCGCGAGGCCATGGAGAAGGGAACGGAGTTCAAGTTCGAGCCCGTCTACGGCGGGGATACCGCCAAGGAGCACGAAAAGTACCTGACCGAGGAATATTTCCACAGCCCGGTCTTCATCTATGACTGGCCGAAGGAAATCAAGGCCTTCTACATGTATCAGAACGAGGACGGCAAAACCGTCCGCGGGGTGGATCTGCTGGTGCCCGGCGCGGGCGAGCTCATGGGCGGCAGCCAGAGGGAGCACCGCTACGACCTGCTGGAAAAGCGCATGGACGAGATGGGCGTCAGCAAGGAGGACATGTACTGGTATCTGAACCTGCGGAAGTTCGGCACCTGCGTGCACGCGGGCTTCGGCATGGGCTTCGAGCGCCTGCTGATCTATCTCACGGGCGTGGAAAACATCCGGGACGTCATCCCCTACTACCGGACCCCCATGAGCTGCGATTTCTGACCGATCTTGACCGGATCCGCTCCGGCAGGCGCCGCCTGCCGGAGCTTCCTTATTTTCTGGGGGAGAATTTCATTTGACAAAAGCACCCGGAATCTGTATGATACAATTGTTCGGCTGAGCAGAGGCTTTTCTTTGCCCGCTGTTAATTCGATAGACTGTCCCCGATTAAACCAACGCGATTGATTTCGCGATCGATTTTCGGACACCGCGTCAGCGGCGAACCGCATATGATTGGGAACCGGGTTCTGCCTCCGGAGGAGCAGCGCAGTCGTGCGAAGCATTGTTTTCGTACGGCTTTTTGCGTGTCGTTCATGAAAGAAGTATATGAGAGTCTGAAAGGAAAGGGAGGGAAGTCATGAGTCCAGTCATCGCTGTTCTGATTGCGCTGTTGACCGCGGCCATCGGCGCGGTCGTCGGGTATAAATACCGGCAGAACTACATGGAAAAGAAGATCGACCGAACCGAGGAATACGCCAAGCGGCTGTATGACGACGCGGTTCGCAAGGCCGAGGAATACAAGAAGGAAAAGGTGCTCGAGGCCAAGGAGGAAATCCTCCGGGCCAAGGCCGACAACGACCGGGAGCGCGCGGAAAACGAGCGGGAGATGCGGGAGCGCCGCAACGAGGTTCAGAAAAACGAGCGCCGCCTGATCCAGCGGGAGGAAACCCTGGAAAAGAAGGCCAACAACCTGGAGGCCCGGGAGGAAGGGCTCAACAAGAAGACCGCCGATCTGGCCCGGCAGGAGCAGGAAATCACCGAGCTGAAAAACAAGCAGATTTCCGAGCTGGAGCGCATCGCCGCCATGACCCGGGACGAGGCCAAGCAGATCATCATCGACCGGGTGCAGAAGGAAGCCTTCCACGACGCGGCCGCCATGGTGCGGGATATGGAAAGCCAGGCGAAGGAGGAGGGCGAAAAGAAGGCCCGGAACATCATCGCCCTGGCCATCCAGAAGTGCGCCGCGGACCATGTGGCGGAAACCACGGTCAGCGTCATCAACCTGCCCAATGACGATATGAAGGGCCGCATCATCGGCCGCGAGGGCCGGAACATCCGTGCGCTGGAGACGGCCACGGGCGTGGATCTGATCATCGACGATACGCCGGAGGCGGTCATCGTCTCCGCCTTCGACCCGGTTCGCCGGGAAATTGCCCGCGTGGCGGTGGAAAAGCTCATCATGGACGGGCGCATTCATCCGGCGCGCATCGAGGAAATGGTGGAGAAGGCCCGCAAGGAGGTCGAAAACCAGATCCGCGAGGCCGGCGAAAACGCCGTTTTCGAAACCAACCAGCACGGCATTCATCACGAGCTGGTCAAGCTCCTGGGCCGGCTGAAGTTCAGAACCAGCTATGGCCAGAACGTGCTGAAGCATTCCATCGAGGTCAGCCATCTGGCGGGCCTGATGGCCGCGGAGCTGGGGGCGGACGTCCAGCTGGCGAAGCGGGCCGGCCTGCTGCATGATATCGGCAAGGCCGTGGACCACGAGTCCGAGGGCACCCACGTGACCCTGGGCGCGGAGCTGGCGCGGAAATATCATGAAAATCCCGATGTGGTGCACTGCATCATGGCGCACCACAACGACGTGGAGCCCCAGACGGTCGAGGCGGTTCTGGTGCAGGCGGCGGACGCGATTTCCGCGGCCCGGCCCGGCGCCCGGCGCGAAAGCCTGGAGAACTATATTCACCGGCTGGAGAAGCTGGAGGAAATTGCCAACAGCTTCGACGGCGTGGAAAAGTGCTACGCGATCCAGAGCGGCCGCGAGGTCCGCATCATGGTCAAGCCCGAGGATGTCACGGACGAGGGCATCAAGGTGCTGGCCCGGGAGATCGCCAAGCGGATCGAGGAGCAGATGGAATATCCCGGACAGATCCGGGTCAATGTCATCCGCGAGACCCGCAGCACCGAATACGCGAAATAAGCACGGGCTTCCGGGGCAGGCGTCAGGCCTGCCCCGTTTTTGATGGGGCGGGGAGCGGAGCGCTTCCTGCATTTGGGGAAAAAGCCGGAAAAGCGATTGAAATTGCGGCCGGATCGTAGTAAAAAGGAAGGGGAGGCGCGGAAGGCCTCCAGGGTCTGAAGGGAAAGAGAGGAAAGACAGTGAAGAAAAAGATCCGTTGGATGCTGGCGGCGCTGCTGTGCGCGGTCCTGCTCCTTTCCGGAGCCTGCGCGGATGGAGATATCGACTCCCTGGCGGAGCTCAACGAGCCGGGCAGGATCGTCGGCGTCAGCCAGGGCAGCGCGGCGGAGCTGACCGTGAGGAACGAGCTGCCGCTGGCCGGCAGGGCGTATTTTACGGACAATCAGACGGCCTATCTGGCCGTGGCGCAGGGCAAGATCGATGCCTTCGTCTTTGACTGGAACCAGATGCGCATCGCCATGGAGCAGGGCGTGTCCGGGGTGCACCTGCTGGAGGAGACGATGGGCGAAACGGTTCAGATCGGGGTGGGCATCTCCCCCGTCTCCGCGATTCCGGAGCTGGAGACAAAGATCAACCAGTTTATCCGGGAGCAGCGGAAGAACGGCCGCCTGGATGAGATGTTCCGCCGCTGGGTGATGGACGGAGAGGATGACATGCCCGACATCGAGCTCCCCGGGGAGCCCAAACTGCATCTGACGGTCGGCACCACCGGGAATGTCATGCCCTATTCCTATTACAAGGGAACGGAGCTGACCGGGTATGACATCGAGCTGGCGTACCGCTTCGCGGCCTGGCTCGGCGCGGATGTGGAGTTCAAGGTGTATGATTTCGGCGCGATCGTTCCCGCCGCGGTGACCGGCGACGTGGACTGCATCATGTCCAACCTGAACATGACGCCGGAGCGGCGCGAGGCACTCCCCTTTTCCGAGGCCCTGTATGAGGAGCATCTGGGCGTGATGGTGCGGGGAGAAGCGCCGGAGGCTCCGGCGGAAGCGGCGGGAGAAGGCGAGGCCGTTCCGGAATGGGCGGGCTACAACGGAAAGCGCCTCGGCGTGCTGACCGGCCCGCTGATGGAGGACATTGCCCATACCTATTTCCCGGACAGCGAATATATGCTGTTCAACAGCTATCCGGACTGCATCGCGGCGCTGCTGGCGGGCCGGATTGACGCGTACCTGGGCGATGAGCTGGGGCTGATCACCGTCCACGCGGAGCAGCCGCAGATCGACTACATCCGCGACCGGATCACCTTCCAGGAGCAGAGCTTTGCCTTCCGGAAGGGGGATGCCCGGAGCGCGGCGCTCTGCCGGCAGCTGAACGCCTTCCTGGCGGTGAGCCGCGCGGACGGAACCCTGCAGGAGATGCTGGACATCTGGCTGGGCGTGGATGAGTCGCGCAAGACGGTGGACATGTCGGATCTCACCGGGGAAAACGGCACGATCCGCGTCGTCACGACCTCGACGGACATGCCCTTCTCCTACATGAAGGACGGCAAGAACGTCGGATACGATATCGACCTGGTGGTCCGCTTCTGCCGGGCCGCGGGCTATCAGCTGGAGCTGGGGGATGTGGACTTCGCTGCCCGCATTCCGGCCATTCAGTCCGGCAAATATGACTTTACGACCGATATGAACGTGACGCCCGAGCGGGAGGAGCAGGTGCTCTTCTCCGATCCCACGAGCACCGGCGGCGTCGTGCTGGCCGTGCTGCGGGACGCGCAGGCGGCGCCGGCGACGGAGAAGCCGGACGCGCCGGCTGACTCCTTTGCGCAGATGAGCGGCAAGCGCATCGGCGTCCAGGTGGGCACCACCAGCGGGGAGCAGGTGCAGGCGAACATTCCGGACGCGAAGCTGCTGTACTATAACAATCAGACCGACCTGCTGACGGCCCTGCGGGCCGGCAAGATCGACGCCTGGGGCAGCGATGAAACCGTGCCGAAGTTCCTGATGAAGGAAAACGACGATCTGATGCTGCTGGACGGGTATCTGGATACCTTTGACCTGGCGGCCATGTTCCCCAAGACGGACATGGGCCAGACCCTCCGGGATCAGTACAGCGCCTTCGTGGAGGGGCTCTGGGCGGACGGCACCATGGCGGCGCTGGACGACATCTGGTTCGGGACGGACGAGGAAAAGCGCACCGTGATGGACTATGAAAACCTCCCCGCCCCCAACGGCACCCTGCGCATGGCGCTGGACACCTCGATCCTCCCCTTCGCCTATGTGAAGGACAACCGCGTCGTGGGATACGATGTGGATCTCGCGGCCCGGTTCTGCGAGGCCTATGGCTACGGGCTGAAGGTCATGCCCATGGACTTTGGCGGTGTGATCGGCGCGCTGCAGAGCGGCAAGGCGGATCTGGCCGCCTGCGGCATCACCATCACCGAGGAGCGGAAGGAAAGCGTGCTCTTCAGCTCCCCCACCTATCACACCGGCGCGGTGCTGACGGTGCTGAAGAAGGGGGACGGCGCGGCCGCGGGCCAGGCCATCACCTCCATGGAGCAGATGAACGGCAAGCGCATCGGCGTGCAGACGGGCACGACCTTTGACGACATCGTCCTGCAGAGTCTGCCGGAGGCCAAGATCAGCTACTTCAATACCTATCCGGATATGGCCGCCGCCCTGGAGGCGAACAAGATCGACGGCTTCCCGGGGGACGGGCCGGTGCTGCAGATGATGGCGGCGGAAAACAGGCGTCTGGCCCTCCTGCCGGAGACCCTGGATGACTTCGAGTTTGCCTTCGTGCTTCCGAAGACGGAGGCGGGCGAACTGCTGAAGGGGGAGCTGGACCGGTGGCTCAGCATGATGACGGACAGCGGTGAGCTGGAGACCCTGACCCAGAAGTGGACGACGGGTCCGGAGGCGGAGAAGACCGTGCCGGACTATGCCGCCTTCCCCGCGACCCGGGGCATCCTGCACCTGGCCACGGAGGGGCAGTATCCGCCCATGAATTACTACCGAGACGGGGCGCTGGTGGGCCTGGAGATTGACCTGGCGGCACGGTTCTGCAAGGACTACGGCTACGGGCTGGAGGTGTCCGGCATGAACTTTGATGCCATTCTGCCCGCGGTGCAGGCCGGGAAGGTGGAGCTTGGCGCGGCCGGCATCTCCGTGACGCCGGAGCGCATGGAAAGCGTCCTGTTCTCGAATCCCTATTATATCGGCGGCACGATGATGGCGGTGCTGAAGGCGGAAGAGCCGGCGGCCGCCGGGACGACGGCCGGCGAGGAGGACCGGGCGGAGGCCTCCGAAAGCGGCATCGTCTCCAGCTTCAACAAGACCTTCCTGCGGGAAAACCGCTGGCAGCTGTTCCTGGAGGGCGTCGGCAACACGATGCTCATTACCCTCCTGGCCATCCTCTTCGGCACGCTCCTGGGCTTCCTGGTGTTCATGCTCTGCCGGAACGGCAATGTCGTCGCCAACGGCGTCAGCCGCTTCTGCATCTGGCTGGTGCAGGGCACGCCCATGGTGGTGCTGCTGATGATCCTGTACTACATCATCTTCGGCAGCGTGGCGATCAGCGGAATCGCGGTGGCGGTGATCGGCTTCACGCTCACCTTCGGCGCGTCGGTCTTCGGCCTCCTCAAAATGGGCGTGGGCATGATCGACCGGGGTCAGTATGAAGCGGCGTATGCCCTGGGCCATTCCAACCGCCGCACCTTCTTCCGCATCATCCTGCCGCAGGCCATTCCGCACGTGCTGCCGGCCTATCAGGGGGAGATCGTGAGCCTCATCAAGGCCACGGCCATCGTGGGCTACATCGCCGTGCAGGATCTGACCAAGATGGGGGATATCGTCCGCAGCCGGACCTATGAAGCCTTCTTCCCCCTGATCGCGGTGACCGTGATCTATTTCGTGCTGGAGGGACTTTTCAGCTTCGCCGTCAGCCGCATCCGCATCCGCATCGATCCGAAGCGGCGCAGGCGCGAGCGCATCCTGAAGGGGGTGAATCTCCATGATTAAGATTGAGCATCTGAAAAAGGAATATCCGAACGCGACGCCGCTGAAGGATGTGAACGTCGAGATTCACGACGGGGACGTCATCTCGGTGATCGGGCCCTCCGGAACCGGCAAGAGCACCCTTCTGCGCTGCATCAACCGGCTGGAAACCCCGACCGACGGGCATATCTGGCTGGACGACGTGGAAATCACGGATCCGAAATGCGATCTCTGCAAGGTCCGGATGCGCATGGGCATGGTGTTCCAGAGCTTCAACCTCTTCGGCCATCTGACGGTGATCGAAAACATCATGCTCTCCCCCATGGACCTGCTGGGAAAGAGCCGGCAGGAGGCCTATGACGAGGGCATGCGGCTCCTGCGCACGGTGGGCCTGGCGGAGAAGGCGCTGAACTATCCGGACGAGCTGTCCGGCGGGCAGAAGCAGCGGATCGCCATCGCCCGCACCCTGGCCATGGATCCGGAAATCATCCTGCTGGATGAGCCCACCAGCGCGCTGGACCCCACCATGGTGGGCGAGGTGCAGGCGGTGATCCGGGAGCTGGCCAAGACCGGCAAAACCCTGATGATCGTGACCCATGAGATGAATTTTGCCCGGGCCATCTGCAACCGGGTCTTCTACATGGATGAGGGCGGCATCTACGAGGACGGCACGCCGGAGCAGATTTTCGATCATCCCCGGCGGGAAAACACCCGCCGCTTCATCCGGAAGCTGAAGGTGCTGGAGCTGAAGATCGAGAGCCGGGATTACGATTTCCTGGGCATGGCGGGCGAGATTCAGACCTACTGCAGCCGGAACCAGATTGCGCCCAGAACGGCCGGCCGCATTCAGCTGGCCTTTGAGGAAACCGTGGAGCGGGTGCTGCTGCCGTCGCTGAAGGATCCGCGCATCCAGGCGGTGGCGGAGTATTCGGAGGAAACGGGGGCCGCGGTCTGGGACATTCGCTACGGCGGTCCGCGCTTCGATCCCCAGGGCACGGGGGACGAGCTGGCGCAGGCGGTGCTCCGCGGGATCACCGGGGAAATCCGCTATCAGTGGAACGAGGGCCAGGAGCTGCCCAATCAGCTGACCCTGCGCCTTTCCTGACGGAGCAGGGACGCCTGAGGCGGGCGGCCGCTCCCCTGCGGGAGAGGCGGCCCGGGAGAGAGGAAGCAACGTGGAGAAGAGAAGCGTAACGATGGTGATCGGCGGGCAGCCGTGCCGGTTTGTTTCCGACGATTCGGAGGAGTATCTTTCCGCGCTGGAGCAGCGGGCCAATGAGACCCTGCGCCGGACGGAGGCCTGTTCAGGCGCGTCCGGCTGGAGCCACGCCATGCTGTCCGTCCTCTCCCTGACGGATGAGCTGCTGCGGGCGGAGGAGCGGATTCAGGCGCTCAGCGCGCCGCGGAAGCCGGAGGGCAGCCGGGAGCTCCCCGCCCGGAAGGCGTCCGGAAGGGACGGAGACGGGGAACGGGGACAGATCTCCGTGTGGGATCTTCTGGATCAGGACTGATCCGCGGACATACAAAAAGGACGGCCAGGCTCATGCGAGCCTGGCCGTCCGGCGTTTTGGGGTTACTGAATCAGCGCGCCGCTGGGACCGAAGGTATAGGTCACGCCGCCGATGGTGGCGGAGCCGCCAGACATCATGATGCCGTTTTCGCCCAGGTAGTACCAGGCGCCGCCGTCCTTCAGCCAGCGGGAGAAGTAAATGCCGTCCGCCGCGGAGTAGTAGTAGTCTCCGGTGACGGGATGCCGCCACCAGCCCCGGGCGATCTTTCCGCTGGCGTCAAAGGCGTACACCTCGCGGTCGATTTCCCACAGCGCGTTGGCGACCATTTTGCCGTCGGCGGGGTTCAGATAGTACCAGCTTCCGCCGTCCTTCAGCCAGCCGACCTGCATCACGCCGTCGGCGCTGAAGAAGCGCCAGTCCGGCCCCTGGCTGCCGGTGGCCAGGCGCACGTCCTGCCAGCCGGTGGCGATGGTGCCGTCGCCCTTCATGAAATACTTCCGGGTGCCGCCCGCGCCGGAGGCCCACTGGTTGGCGTACATGGCGCCGTTTTCCGCAAAGAAGTACCATTCCTTCCCGATCTTGGTCCAGCCGGTGGCCAGGGTGCTGTTGCCATTGGCGTAAACCCAGGCGGGATTCGCGTCGTCGATCCAGGGCTGATACCAGCCGCCGGTCAGCAGCTCATAGTTGCGGAAGGCATACTGCTGCCCGTCGATGCGGAAGGTGCCGTGGCGGTAGAAGTAGATCAGCCCCCGGGGGTCGACGGTGGCGTAGTAGGTCTTGCCGCCGCGGACGATCCAGCCGGGCGTGGCGGTGGACACCCCGGTCCAGGCGCCGTTCTGGCCGAACAGATAGGCCGTGCCGTTCTGGGTCACGGCCACGTTGTGGGCCATGACGCCGTTGGTGTTGAAGTAGTACCAGGCGCCGTCCACATAGTACATGCCGTTTTTCAGCAGGTTGCCGGCGGCGTCGTAGTAATACCAGTCGGTGCCGTTCTGAATCCAGGCGTTCCGCGCCAGCCGGGCGGCGGAGGCGGGAACGGCCAGCGCTGTCAGCAGCAGGGTCAGCGCCAGCAGGAAGGAAAGAAGCTTTTTCATGGGGACACATCCTTTCGAGTCATAATCATCAGGGATCGATATTCAGGCGCTTCGGGCCGCGCCGCGGCCGAAGGGCGCGATGAATCAGGGGGTTTGCTGGCCGCCGCTCAGGAGCAGCAGCAGCGGGGAGCCCTCCGCGGCGTCCGTCGCTTCCGGAGCCGGCCAGATCAGGATTCCCGCGGGGCGGCGAAGGACGCCCGGCTGCGGCTGGAGCCGGATCCGGCGATAGGGAAAGCGGGCGGAGAAGGCGGGAAAGCGGCGCTGATCCCACTGGGCCACGGGCGTGGCGCCGGGATCCGGCGCTTCGGGGTCGGGC
>CAMNCR010000079.1 GCA_946534455.1 uncultured Clostridia bacterium
GTCTCCAGCAGGGGCGCGGCAGCCCGCTCCGGATAAGCCTCGGCCTCGTTCCTTTGGCCCCGCGTCGCCTTTTCCAGAAAGCCGTATTCTCCGCCTCCCGCCGGCAGGCCGTAGCTCACGCAGCCGTACTGGGCGGGCAGCTTCAGCCGCTGCCGTTCCTCGCCCGCCGCGTCGGAGAGGATCAGCGTTTCACCCTTGGCGGAAATCGCGAAGGGCGCATAGAAGGTGTCGCCCTTCCCCGCGTCCGTCTCCTCCCCGGTACAGAAGACCGTCAGGTAGGCCCCGCCCTTCAGCCTTGCCCCCTCCGGGAACTGCCACTTCAGCGGGTCCTTCTTGCTGTCGCTCAGGTACCAGCCGCTCAGATCCACCGCGGCCTTGTCCTCATTGTGCAGCTCCACCCAGTCCCAGGCATGGCCGTCCTCAAAATAGCCGTTGCTGGCCATCACCTCGCTGATCACCACATCCGCCCGGGCCGCTGTCCCCGGCAGCGTCAGCGCCAGCAGCGCCAGCAGCATCAGCGCCGCCGGCCCGGCGCTCCTCCGGAGCTTACCGGGCAAAATGGTCCACAAAATACTGCGAATATCGCATCACCTCATCGTTCAGGGCCTCAATGCCCATCCGTTCCGTCAGCGTGTCCGTTCCGGAAAACAGATCCGTCCCGAGTCCCAGCCGGTCCCCCTCGATTTCCCAGCCCAGGGCGGACAGCGTCGTGGGAAACAGATCCATGATCGTCGCTTCCCGGAAGGCGGTTTCCCCCGCCGGCTCCTTCCGCGCGTTCAGGAAGCAGTTGTAGATCGTCCGGTCCAGAAAGGAAACACCCTCCGTCAGGCACGTGTCCATCCGCGGATGATCCCCGTTGATGATCATCACCGTCTGCTCCCAGAAGGGCTGCTCCCGGCACCATGCCACGAATGCGGCCACCTGCCGGTCCGTGCAGGCGATGACGTTCGCCGTCCGGTCCTCGTAGTCCTCGCCGCACGCCTCGCACACATAGCCGCCCAGGTGGTGCGCGTCCACCGTCAGAATCGTCAGGTTGAAGGGCTCCCCCGCCTCCCACAGCCGGGTTGCCTCCTTCTTCGCGATCTCAAACAGCTTCAGATCCTCGAAGCCCCACCAGACATAGTAGTCCTCCGGAATGTCCCCCTCCGCCCGGGCCTTCCACAGATCATAGATCGCGTAGTTCCCGTGGGTGCGGAAATACAGCGCCCTTCCGCCGTATTCTCCGTCGCTGCCGCATAGAAATTCCTGCGCGTAGCCCTCCCGGGCCAGCAGATCTCCCAGCGTGGTCAGATTCGGGGCAAAGGTCCCGTATTTCCACATGTCGTTCTGCCCCACCGGAAAGGCGAAGGGCAGCCCGCTGGTTCCCGCGAACAGCGCCGCCATGGTCCAGTTGGTGTTCTCCGTGGAATGGTACCCGCCCAGCCGGTCCGTGTTGGAGAAGGAAACGTTCTCCCGCGCCAGCCGCGTCAGCTCCGGCATATAGTTCACCGGCTGAATGCCCCCGTCCTCCGTGGAAGCATAGGTATTCTCCATGCTCTCCAGATACAGGTGAATCAGGTTCGGCCTGTCCGCGGGCGCCCGGAGCTCCACGCTCTCCGGAGCCACGTAGTGCTCCTCGTACAGATGGGTCTGGCTCGAGGTGCGCCGGATGAACTCCGGCCCGTCCAGCCGGAGGAAGCAGTAGACCGGCGCGGCGATCACCGCCGCGAAGCCCACCGTCAGCAGCACCCGCTCCGCTCCCCGCCGGAGGCGCTCCGCCGGATGCGGAGGCAGCGTCCTGTCGTCTCCCCGTCCTTTCCCGCGCAGCGCCCGGAGCCTTCGGGCCAGCGCGCGCCAGCATCCGCTGCCCGTCAGCAGCAGCGGAATCAGGTAGGCCGCAAACACGGCCGCCACCGTCGGCGCGATTTCCCGGATGGGATCGAGGATCGCGCTGGTGCCCGTGCCCTTCTGGGGAATGGTGACGGTGAACAGCAGCCCCGCAAGGCTCGTGTCATACCGCTCCATGTACCACGTCACCAGCACCAGCAGGATGGCAGCGATCAGGAAGCAGACCGCCGCGGCGATCCGGATTCCCCGCCCGCGGCGCCGGGGCTGCGCTGTCGTCTGTGTCTCCATATGCGTTGTCATTCCTTCATTTTACGTAGTAGTGCCGGGCAATCCATTTGCTCAGCCCGTCCAGACCGGTGTACAGCACGCGCTCGCTCATGTTCAGCTGGTCCAGCATGTCCCGCACCCGCCATCTCAGCTTCCGGTCTATAATGTATTTCACCGTCCGGTCCGTCCGCTCGTCCAGAAATTGCTCGATATCCGTCACGCCCATGGGAATCACCGCAAAGAAGGAATACTGGCTCACAATCCGCGCGCTGGTGCTCGGCGGCTCGATAATCACCATCGAGTGATCCCCCATGTCCTCGTCGTACTGATCCAGGGAGTCCGTGATTTTCCGCAGCATCTCCACGGAAAACAGGGTCGTCTGCTCCCGGCCAACGGCCAGGCGGTATTTCTCCGGCAGATGGCTGATCTGCTCCTGCATGTCAATCCGCCACACCATGCAGTCATGGGCCTCCATATCCTCCAGGTTTTCCTCCGTCATGGCGAAATGCAGCGCCACCAGCGGAGAATGGGTCCAGTCCAGCAGCCGGGTCGGCAGTCCGTTGTGCTGCCCGGTGATCATGCGGTTCCACACGGACTGGGTCACCGTCGGATCCTCCCGCACGGCGTACTTGGCAAAGTTGTTGAGGATCGCCGGCTCCAGCCTTTTCTGCAGCTGCTTGCAGCAGCGGCTCAGGCTCGTGACCATCCGGTAGCTCACGTCCGGCATCCCGCGGTACAGAAATCCGCTGCGGTTCCGCCCCAGATCCGGGCGGAATTCCTGCTCCGTCAGCAGCGGCAGCAGCGCCTCCAGCGTATCGATCCGAACCTCATGAATCATTCCGCATGCTCCTCCTTCCGCCCCATCTGATCCCATTCTGCCCCATCTTATCACAATCCGCCTCCCGGAGCAAATAAGCCGCCGGCCCGGATTTCCGCAGAAAAAAGCGGACAGAGCCGCAGCCCCGTCCGCCCTCGGGTTTCGGAATGTTACTTCACCACAACGCTGGTGATGTGGGGATTCGCCCCGTTGTACCAGTACAGGAAGCCTTCCAGATCCACCACGTCGCCGATCTTCAGGCCTTCCACCGCCTTGTACACATCGGTGTCCTGGCCGCAGAGATAGAACTCCACGCAGAAGTCATAGGTCACGCCGTCCAGAGAAGCCTTGAAGTACAGGTCGTCGGTCTTGTCGTTTTCGTTCTTGTAGGCGAAAGCGGCGCCGTTGCCGTAGTCTTCAATGGTCAGGCCCTTGAAGGCGACGAACTCGTTCTGGCAGTCGATCAGCTCTTCCTTGCCCAGCTTCTCGGTCACATCCTCCGCCTCGGCGATGAAGGGATCCGCTTCCAGGATTTCGAAGGTCGCGTCGGTGATTTCCACCTCGCCGCTCCACTCGCTCTTGAAGCCCTTGACCCGGATCTTCGTGCCGGGAACCAGCTTCTCCGCCTCTTCCTCGGTCGCGGCCATTTCATAAATGAAGTATGCGCCGTCCTCGCTCTGGGCGTAGACGGTCACCTTGCCGTCCCACCAGGACTGATGGGCCTGCACATAGGTTTCGATGGTCACCGGGCTGTCCAGCTCCGCGGCCACATATTCCTCATGCGTCATGACGGCGGCTTCCTCCGCCAGGGCCAGACCGGCGCACAGCGCCAGCACCAGGGCAAGAACCAGAGCAAAAGTCTTCTTCATTTCTGTCTCTCCTTTCCTCCTTCGGGGATCATCCCCGACTGGACTCAATCATACATCAAAACAGGTCAAAAAACAATGAACTTTCTGTGAACTTTCCCGCCTCAGCCCTGCTTTCTCCGGCTCCTGCGCAGCTGCAGCAGCCTCGCCGCGCCGATGATCACCCAGATGCCCACCAGCGCGCCCAGCAGCACCCGGGATTCCACCGCGATCTCCCGGCTGCCCTGGTTGCCCTGAATCTGATCCAGCCGGTACAGGCTCGTCACATCCGAGTAGAGCTTCTCGATGTAGGCGTCGCTCATCTCCTCCTTGCGCCGCGCGCTCTTGCAGGTGTTCTCAATCAGCTGCCCCGCCGCGGAGCGCAGGCTCGCGCTGCCGTCAAACACCGGCGTCACGAAGGTATCGTTCGTGTGGGCCATGAGCAGCTTGCTGGCCTCAATCTTGATGTCATAGTGCAGATCGTTGTCCTCGCCCTCCCGGCGCAGATAGTCCTGATAGGCCTCGCTCTCCTGCGCCTTGCGGGTCACGGGCACATAGCCCTCCGTCTCGGCATAGCCCATCTGGATCTCGTTGGTCAGCATGAACTGCACGAACAGCCAGCTTGCCAGCACCTCCTGCTCATTCTCCTTCGAAAACACGCAGATGCTCGGCCCCTGGCTGATCATCTTCGGATGCTCCGGATCGAACTGCGGAATCGGCCGCACCACGGTTTCAAAGGACACCACCTGGTTTTTGTGAATGTCCATCAGCGGCGCCTCGCTGCCCATCCAGGTAGCCCCCGCCGTCGAATCCAGCGCGAAAATGCACTG
>CAMNCR010000080.1 GCA_946534455.1 uncultured Clostridia bacterium
TAGCTGTCGTACTTGGCCAGGTTCACCTCCGGATAGTTCTGCTCAAAGAAGGTTTCCGCCGTGGTGCCCTTGGAAACGATCAGGGTCTTGCCCTTGAGCTGCTCCGGATCGGTGATCAGCGCGGCGTCCGGGCTCACCACGCCCAGGGCCACCTTCATATAGGGCAGGGCGAAGTCCACCTGGGTCGCCCGCTCCTCCGTGTAGGTGAAGTTGGCCAGCACGATGTCCACCTTGAAGGACTGCAGGAACTCAATGCGGTTCGGCGCGTCCAGGGACACCGGCTCCAGCGTCACCCCCAGGTCCTCCGCCAGGCGGCGGGCCAGGTACACGTCATAGCCCTGATACTCGCCGTATTCATCGATGTAGCCAAAGGGCTTCTTGTCGGAGAAGAGACCGATCACCAGCTTGCCGCTCTCCCGGATTTCATCCAGGGTGCGGAAGCCGTCCGCGGAGGCGGAAACCGCCGCCGTCAGCAGGAGCACCAGCGCCAGGGTCAGGGCAAAAATCTTCGTCAGCTTTTTCATGGGTTCATACCTTCCTTTCCTGTTCTCCGGTTCATGCCGGAATGCCTGGTTCTTCGGGAATCCGTTTCAGGTCTGTCCGTTTCCGGACGGGACATCGGTCCGTAGCCCGGACCGTATGAATCACGGTCATGGTCCATTCCTCCCTCATAAAGAAAAGAGCCGAACGCTGCGTCCGGCTCTCCTGGGATCCATCTCACGCTCCGCGCGCTTTCAACGCAAACAGAGCTCCAGGCGGGACGAACGCGCAGAGCTGCACAGACAACAACACATCATGCACCGCTTCATGGCTCCGTCCTCCCTTCTGTCTGCCCTGTCGCCATTTTTGTCCAGCGACTCGGTAGACATTTTGTATTATAGAGCGCTTTCTTCCCCGCGTCAATCCCCCGCATTGTTTTTTGGCTGTTCTTCCCCCTTGTCCCGCTTGGAGGCATAGGTGAAGCTCCGCAGGAACTGCTGCGCCCGCTCCGTCTGCGGGTGATGGAAGAACACCTCCGGCGTTCCCTCCTCCACCACGTGGCCGTCCTCCAGGAACAGCACCCGGTCCGCCACCGCCTCGGCAAAGCGCATCTCATGGGTCACGATGGCCATGGTCATGCCGCCCCGCGCCAGATCGATCACCACGTTCAGCACCTCGCTGACCATTTCCGGATCCAGCGCGGCGGTGATCTCGTCCAGCAGCAGAATGTCCGGCTGCATCAGCATCGCCCGCACCAGGGCCACGCGCTGCTTCTGCCCGCCGGAAAGGGTCCGGGGCAGCGCATAGGCCTTTTCCCGCAGCCCCACCCGCTCCAGCATGCGCAGGGCCTCCGCCTCCACCTCCTGCCGGGGCCGGCCCAGGGCCTTCGTGGGGCCCAGCAGCAGGTTGTCCATCACCTTCATGTGGGGAAAGAGATCGTAGCTCTGAAACACCATGCCGATCTTCTGCCGCACCCGGTACAGATCCCGGGTCCTGCCGGAAATCTTTTCTCCCCGCAGCCAGATCTCTCCGCTGTCGACGGTCTCCAGCCCGTTGATGCAGCGCAGCAGCGTGCTCTTGCCGCAGCCGCTGGGCCCCACGATGACGATCACCTCGCCCTCCTGAATGTCCAGGGAAACGCCCCGCAGCACCCCTGTGCTGTCAAAGGATTTATGAATCTCCCGCACCCGCAGAATCGGCTCCGCCATGTTCGTTGCTCCTTCCTCTTACGCCCAGCGTTTTTCCAGCCGCCTGGCCAGCAGGGAAAAGGGCCAGCAGACCAGGAAATACAGCAGAAAGATGACAAAATAGACCCAGAACGCCGCGTCCGGCTGCCGGTAGAACTGGCCGATGATCTGCTGTCCTACCTTCAGCACCTCGGTCACGTTGATCATTTTCACCAGGGCCGTGGTCTTGATAATCCGGGTGGAAAGGTTGATCGCCTGGGGCAGCAGCCGGCGCACCGTCTGCGGAATCAGCACATACTGATAGACCTGCCCCCGGGTCAGCCCCAGCGCCTCGGCGGACTCCGTCTGATGCCGGGGAATCGACGTCAGCGCGCCGCGGATCAGGTCTCCCATTTCCGCCGCGCCCCAGAAGGTGAAGACGATCAGCGCGCTGACCTCGCCGTTCAGATCCCAGCCGAACAGCCGCGCGAACCCGAAATAAACCAGATACAGCAGCACCAGCTGCGGCATGAAGCGGACGATTTCCAGCCACGCGCGGCAGAAAAACTTCGCCCAGCGCCTTCCGGACAGCATCAGCAGGGCGAACAGCAGCCCCAGCACCGTGGAAAGGCCGATGGTCAGGAGCGCCAGCCGCAGCGTAACCCACAGCCCGCCCAGCAGGCGCTGGAAATTGATGCCCTTAAACAGAATGCTGATCCCCAAATCCTGCATAGCGAAGCCTCCTTTCCACCCTCGTCGCGATCACGGATACCGGCAGCAGAATCAGCAGATAGGCCGCGATGAGCATGCACAGCACCTCCACCGTGCGCCCGCCGCTGGTCCGCAGCGTATCCGCCACATTCATCAGGTCCATCATCGCCAGCACGGAAAACACGCTGGTCTCCTTGATCAGAAAAATGACATTGGCAAACAGCGCCGGCACCGCCGTGGCCAGCGCCTGGGGAAAGATGACATAGCGGATATTCTGCGTCCGGGTCAGGCCCAGGCAGGCGCCGGCCTCGATCTGAGCGCGGTCCACCGCCTCCAGCCCGCTGCGGAAGGCCTCCGCCATATAAGCCCCGCCCAGGAAGGTCAGCCCGATCACGGCGCAGGTTTCCGCGCTGAAGCGGATGCCCACCCGGGGCAGACCCGCGTACAGAAAAAACAGCTGCACCAGCAGCGGCGTGTTCCGGGCCAGCTCAATGTAGCCGCCCGCGATCTGCCGCAGCACCGGCACGCGGAAAAAGCGCGCCAGGCAGCAGAGCAGCCCCACCGCCAGCGAGCACAGAATGCCGTAAAGACCAAAGCGAAGCGTAACCCACGCGCCGGCCAGATAATCCGGCACATGCGCGAGCATAAATGACCAGTCCACTCCATCCTCCGAACGCAAAGAAGGCGTCACAGCCTTTTGATACGAATCAATTATATGCATGCCCGCCAAAAAAGAAAGCAAAAATTCTGATTCTTTCCTGTTTTTGCGCATTGCGGTTTTCTGCCGAATCCTGCATAATAAGGAGATGATCCGTATTTTTTCCTGGAACGGGAGGCTGACATGAACACCCTGCTTGATCTTTTTCTCACCTTTGTCCGCATCGGCTGCGTCACCTTTGGCGGCGGCTACGCCATGCTCCCGATTCTCGAACGGGAGCTGGTGGACAAGCGTGGCTGGACCACCCTGGATGACCTGCGGGATTACTTTTCCATCGGCCAGTGCACGCCGGGCATCATCGCGCTGAACGTTTCCACCTTCATCGGAGAAAAGCGCGGCGGCATCCGGGGCGCCATCGCCGCCACGGTCGGCTTTCTGACCGGGCCGGTCACCATCATCCTGATCATCGCCATGTTTCTGCGCAACTTCGCGCAGCTGGAGCTGGTGCAGCATGCCTTCGCGGGCATCCGGGTGTGCGTGTGCGTGCTGATTCTGCAGGCGATCCTCCGGCTCTGGAAAAAATCCGTCGTGGATCCCTTCACCCTCGGGCTGTATCTGGTTGTCTTCGTGCTGCACGCGTTTTCCGGCCTCCTGCCGGTGCAGATCCCCGCGGCGGTGCTGGTGATTCTCTCCGGCCTGGCCGGTGTCCTCGCCGCGAACCGGAAAAACCGGGCGGCCGGGAAAGGGGGTGCCGCGCAGTGAACCTGCTCCTGCTGATGGCCGAATTCTTCAAAACCGGCCTGTTCTCGGTCGGCGGCGGCCTGGCCACCCTGCCCTTCCTGTATGAGATGAGCAACCGCCATCCGGAGTGGTTTACCCACGCGGACATCGCCGATATGATCGCCATTTCCGAATCGACCCCCGGCGCCATCGGCATCAACATGTCCACCTATGCCGGCTACCGCGCGGCGGGCATTCCCGGCGGCATTCTGGCCAGCCTGGCGCTGGCCCTGCCCTGCGTGATCATCATTCTGATCATCGCCCGCTTTCTGGCCCGCTTCCGTCAGAACCGGTATGTGGAGGGCGCCTTCTACGGGCTTCGCCCCGCCTCCATCGCCATGATCTCCGCCGCCGGGCTGAACGTGGCCCGCATCGCCCTGGTCCGCCTGGACGCGCTGACCTCCGGCGCCGGCCTCGGGGAGTTCTTCATCTGGAAGGCGCTGGTGCTGGCCGTTCTCATCTTTATCGGCCAGAAAAAGCTGAAATGGAGCCCCGTGATCTTCATCGCCCTTTCCGCGGTCGTCGGGGTGATCTTCAAATTCTGAAGCCTTCAGGGCAAAGGAGCCAATCATGTTTGAACTGCGTTCCGCCCGTTTTCTCGCCGCCGCGCATCTGAGCGAGGTCATTGAGCCGGGGGATACCGTGGTGGATGCCACGGCCGGCAACGGGCATGACACCTGCTTCCTCGCGGAGCGCGTGGGCCCCGCGGGCCATGTCTGGGCCTTTGACGTGCAGGCCTCCGCCCTGCAGTCCACCGAGGCCCGCCTGCGGGAGAAGGGCCTGCTGGACCGGGTCACCCTCGTTCATGCCAGCCATGCCCGCCTGCGGGAGTTCGTTTCCGGCCCCGTGCGCACCGTGTCCTTCAATCTGGGCTGGCTGCCCGGGGGCGACAAGCAGATCACCACCCACTGGGACAGCACGGAGGCCGCCGTCACCCAGGCGCTCAGCCTGCTGGCGCCGCTGGGCCTGTGCACCGTCTGCGCCTATCCCGGCCATCCCGCCGGGGATGAGGAGCGCCGCCAGCTTCAGCTGCTGCTGGCCGCCCTGCGGCCGCAGGAATTCAACGTGCTGCATGAGCGGTTCCTGAACGCCGGCCCCGGCGCGCCGGAATGCTTCACCGTCCAGCGCCTCCGCCCCGCGGAGCGCTGAGCCTCAGGAAGGATGATTCCCTCATGGAGAAGACCAATGTCATGCGCCTGCTGACGCAGAAAAAGGTGCCCTTCGAGCCCTTTCAGTACGCGGCCGCGGAAGCGCCCACCGGCGTGGAAGCCGCGGCCATCCTGGGCCTGGACCCCGCCACCGTGTATAAAACGCTGGTGACCACCGGGCACAGCGGCGCGCACTATGTGTTCGTCATTCCCGTCGCCCGGGAGCTGGATCTGAAAAAGGCCGCCGCGGCCTGCGGGGAAAAGAGCATTGAGATGCTCAAATCCCGGGACCTGCTGCCCCTCACCGGCTATGTGCACGGCGGCTGCTCCCCCATCGGCATGAAGAAGCCCTTTCCCACCTGGCTGGACGAATCCGCGCAGCGCCTGCCCCAGATCGTCTTCAGCGCGGGCAAAATCGGCTCCCATGTCCGCCTCGCTCCCGGAGATCTGCCCCGGATGATCCCTTTCCGCTATGCCAGCCTCTGCCGGGAAGCCCCGGAGGATCCGCTGCGCTGACAACCCTGCCCACGCGGCACCGGAGGATATTCATGGCCCGCATCAAGCATACGGATTCCGACATGACCCAGGGCAGCATCTGGAAGCACCTGGTGGAATTTGCGATTCCCATGGCCATCGGCCTGCTCTTCCAGCAGCTGTATAACACGGTGGACACCCTGGTCGTGGGCAACTTTGTCTCCAAAGAAGCCCAGGCCGCCGTCGGCTCCACCGGCTCCATCATCAACACCGTGGTCGGCTTCTGCGCAGGCCTGGCCACCGGCGCCTCCGTCATCATTTCCCAGCGCTACGGCGCGCATGACCAGGAGGGCCTGCGCAAATCCGTGCATACCACCATCGCCGTCACCTTTCTGCTCAGCGTCGTCGCGACGGCCGTCGGCCTGCTCATCATCGATCCGATGCTCGCCTTCATGCAGACCCCGCCGGACGTCTGGAACGAGGCCCGGAGCTATCTGTCCATCTATTTCGCGGGCATCAGCGGCATCCTGTTCTATAATATGGGCAGCGGCATTCTCCGCGCCGTGGGGGATTCCAGGCGGCCCCTGCTGTTCCTGATTTTTTCCGCCCTGCTCAACACGGTGCTGGATCTGTTCTTTGTGCTCGCCCTGGGCATGAAGGTGGACGGCGTGGCGCTGGCCACGGTGCTGGCCCAGATCATCTCCGCCGTCGCCATTCTCGTCACCCTCAGCCGGGAGGAGGGCGCCTACGGCATCCGGTGGCGCCAGCTGGCCATCGACCGGGAGTCCCTGCGCAGCATTCTCCGCATCGGCCTGCCCTCCAGCATTCAGTCCGCCATCACCGCCTTTTCGAACGTCTTCGTGCAGTCCTATATCAATGCCTTCGGCTCCGCGTGCATGGCCGGCTATTCCGTCTACAGCAAGCTGGACGCCTTCGTGCTCATTCCCGTGCAGGCGCTGGCCATGTCCTCCACCACCATGGTGGGGCAGAACTGGGGCGCCTCCCTCCGCGAGCGTGCCCGGGCCAGCGTTTCCTCGGCCATCCAGCTGAGCCTGATTTCCACCGCGGTGCTGGGCGTTTCCGCCTTCATCGCCGCCCGCCAGCTGATCGGCCTGTTTTCGCCCGATCCGGAGGTGGTGTCCTACGGCGTCCGGTTCATCCAGATCGTGACCCCCTTCTATCTGACCATCTGCTTTAATCAGATCTACGCCGGCGCCCTGCGGGGCATCGGCGACGCCACGGCCCCGACGGTCATCATGCTCTGCTCCTTCGTGGTGTTCCGGCAGCTGTATCTGCTGGTGACCCGCCTGCTGAACATCGGCTTCATTTCCGTGGCCCTCGCCTATCCCATGGGCTGGATTCTCTGCTCCGTCCTGCTGGCCATCCGGTACCGGCGCAGCGCCCTCTTCCGGCAGCCCGCCGGGGACGCCGCATAGGTCCCGCGGGCCGTCCCGTTTCCCTTCAGACGCAAAAACACACGCGGAGCATCGTCCGGAACGATCTCCGCGTGTGTTTGTTTGCTTTCAGGTTTTCCGCGTCAGGCCATGGCCTTGCCGATGGCGTCCCGCCACTGCGCCAGCTTCCGCGTCCGCGTCTCCGCGTCCATCCCGGGCTCATACGCCTGATAGCGCAGCGCCCGCAGAACCGATTCGCCGTACAGCCCGGCGGAAATGCCCGCCATGCAGCCCGCCCCGATGCCGGACAGCTCCTCCGCCTCCGGGCAGGATACGGGGGTGCTCAGCAGATCGCTCTGGAACTGCATCAGGTAGCTGTTGCGCGTCGGGCCTCCGTCCACCCGCAGCAGCGGCAGGCGGATGTCCGTATCCTTTTCCATCGCCGCGATGACGTCATGAATCTGGAAGGCAATGCTTTCCAGGGCCGCCCGCACGATTTCGTTCCTTCCGGTGGTCCGGTTCATGCCGCAGATCAGCGCCCGGGCCTCGCTCCGCCAGTAGGGCGCTCCCAGGCCCGTAAAGGCGGGCACCAGGCAGGTGGCGTCGGCGGGATTGGCCTGCCGGGCCAGCTCGCCGGTTTCCCCGGCGGAGGCAATCAGGCCCAGGCTGTCCTTCAGCCAGGTGATGACCGCGCCGGTGTAGTTCAGGTTGCCCTCCATCACGTAGGTCACCCGGCCGCCGTATTTCCAGGCCAGGGAGGTCACCAGCCCGTTCCGGGAGGCGGTGAACTCCGTGCCGATATTCATCATGATGCTCGAGCCCGTGCCGTAGGTCGCCTTGGTCATGCCGCGCTCCAGACAGCCGTGGCCAAACAGCGCCGCGTGGGAATCCCCCAGCACGCCGCACACCGGGATGCCCTCCGGCAGCCATCCGCCCAGATCCGTTTTCCCGAACACCGCGTCGGAGTCCGTCACCTCGGGCAGATCCGCCGGATCCAGGCCGTAGGCCGCGCAGATTTCCGGATCCCAGGCCAGGGTATGCAGGTTGAACAGCTGCGTGCGGGAGGCGTTGGAATAGTCCGTCCGGTAGGCCCCGGTCAGCTTCCACACCAGCCATGCGTCCACCGTGCCCAGGCCCAGCCGGTGCTCCGCCGCCAGGGCGGCCGCCTCCGGCACGTTCCGCAGAATCCAGGCCATCTTGGCCGCGGGAAAATAGGGCGAAATCGGAATGCCCGTGCGCTCCCGCACCGCCTCGCCGATGCCGGTTTTCTCCACCTCCGCGCACACATCCGCGGCCCGCGCGCACTGCCACACGATCGCGTCGCACACAGGTTTCCCCGTGGTTCTGTCCCAGGCCACGGTGGTTTCCCGCTGGTTGCTGATGCCCATGCAGGCGATCTCCGCCGCGTCCACCCCCGCCTTTTCCGCGGCCATCCGGGCCACCTGCAGGGTGTTCCGGAAGATTTCCTCCGGATCATGGGAAACCCAGCCCGCCTCGTTGATGATCTGCCGATGGGGCAGGTCCGCCCGGGCCAGCAGCTTTCCCGCCTCGTCCAGGATCAGCGCCTTGGTTCCCTGGGTGCTCTGATCCACCGCCAGCACATATTTCGCCATGGCTCAGCCCTCCAGCGCCTTCGCGACCGTCGCCGCGATGCCCTCCGCGTCCAGCCCGTAGTAATGGAACACCTCCGCGGAGGTGCCCGTGATCACGGGCGTATCCGGCAGGGCCAGGTTGATCACCCGCCGGGGATCGTGGGCGGAGATCACCTGCGCCACCATGGAGCCGAGGCCGCCGAAGGGGGCGTGCTCCTCCACCGTGACGATCAGGCGCTTGCCCTGCGCGGCCTTCAGCAGGCCCTCCTGATCCAGGGGCTTCACGCAGTACATGTCCAGCGCGCCGGTGGAAATGCCCCGGGCGTTCAGCAGCGCCGCGGCCTCCTGAATGGGCTTCACCATCTCGCCGCAGGCCACCAGCAGCACCTCCGTGCCCTCGCAAAGCACGGTGGCCCGGTCCATCTCAAAGGGAACGCAGCTCTCGTCGTAGACATCCTCGACCGGATTGCGGCCCAGGCGGATATAGGCGGTCTGATCATCCTGCAGCAGCGCCTCGAACAGCTTCCGGGTCTGATGCCGGTCGCTGGGCAGGTACACGCGCATGCCGGGAATGGCGCTCATGGCGGCAATATCCTGGGCGGAATGATGCGTCATGCCCAGGGCGCCGTAGCTGACGCCGCCGGAGATGCCGATCAGCTTCACGTTCGTGCGGGAATAGGCGCAGTCCACCTTGCACTGCTCGTAGCTGCGGGTGGTGATGAAGGAGGCGGGAGAAGCCGCGTAGGCCTTCTTGCCGCAGGACGCCAGCCCCGCCGCGATGGACACCAGGTTCTGCTCCGCGATGCCCACCTCCACAAACTGCTCCGGATAGGTCTCGGCAAACGAGGTCAGGGACGCGCTGCCCCGGCTGTCGCTGCACAGCACCACCACGTCCCGGTCCTTCGCGGCCGCCTCCTTCAGGACCTCGCACATGACGGCCCGGTTGGCAATCTTATTCATGTTCCAGCGCCTCCTTGCGTTCTTTCAGTTCTCTGGAAATGGCGGCATATTCTTCGGCATTGGGCAGGTGATGGTGCCAGGACGCCTTGTTCTCCATGAGGCTGGCGCCCTTTCCCTTCACCGTGTTGGCGATGATCAGCGTGGGCTTTCCCCTGGTCCGCTCCGCCTCGTCCAGGGCCGCGTTCAGCTGCTCCACGTCGTTGCCGTCCGCCACGTCGATCACGTGCCAGTCAAAGGCGGCAAAGCGGGCATGCAGGTCATGGTGCCCCATCACATCCTCCGTGTTGCCGGAAATCTGCAGATGGTTGCGGTCGATGATGGCGCAGAGGTGATCCAGCCTGTAGTGCCCCGCGGCCATGGCGCCTTCCCACACGGAGCCCTCCGCCAGCTCGCCGTCGCCCATGAGGGTATACACCCGGTAATCGCGCCCGTCCATCCGGCCGGCCAGCGCCATGCCCACGCATACGCTCAGGCCATGGCCCAGGGAGCCGCTGTTCATCTCGATGCCGGGCAGGGTATTGTGCGGATGCCCGATGTATTCGCTGCCGAAGCGGGAAAACTGCGCCTTCACCTCTTCGATATCCAGGAAGCCCCGGTCCGCCAGCACGGCATACAGGGTCTCCACGCAGTGCCCCTTGCTGAGCACGAAGCGGTCCCGGTCCGGATCCTTCTGCTTTTCGGGCGAAACGTTCATGCGGCTGTAGAGCGTCAGCATGATCTCCATGCTGCTCATGTCCCCGCCGATATGTCCGCCCCCGCCGGACACGATGATGTCCAGCACGTCCTGGCGCAAATCATAGGCCTTCACTGCTAATGCATTCATTTTCTCAAACCCTCTCCGTTTTCCTGTCGTCGTTCCTTCCCCGCTCCGCGCCGGGCTCAGACCTCGTCAAACACCACGTCTTCCCCATGCAGGTAGGCCTTGACCTTGTCCTCAATGGGATCATAGAGGTCCGGCTTCACGCCGATGTACTTGCAGGCTTCGTACACCACCGGCACCACGTCCCCGTGGATCGCCGCCACATGGTGGATATAGGGTCCCTCGACCACCTTGGCCTCCAGCCGCTTCAGGTTGTTGACCTCGACCCAGACATAGGTGCCGCGGGTCCACGGGCCCTCGATGCCCCGGGCATGGCCCAGCAGAATGCTGTATTCTCCCTCGTCGCCGTCAAAGCGCACCAGGCTCATGGGCCCATGCTTGGCCTCGGCGGAAATCGCGCCGTTTTCCGGGAACGCGACGGGCACGCAGATGGTGGGCTTCTCCTTCGCCACGGAGATCGGCCAGGGGCCGCAGTGCTGCAGCAGCTCGCCGTTGTCGTTGTCCGGATGGCGCACCGTCCAGTCCGAGAACATCACCCGGCGCTCGTTCATGGACGCGGCCTCGGCGATCAGCTGGGAAATGGCCCCGTGGATGTCCGTCTCGCAGACCACCGGAATGCCCTCCTCGTTCAGCAGGCTGTTGGCGGCGCAGGGCATGATATGAATCTCATCCTGCAGCGCGTTCCAGCACTGGATGGCAATCGCGTTGCAGCCGTACTTGTCCGCCAGGGACTTCATGGCCACCTTCAGCTCCGCCACATTGGCCAGATAGGGCGCCTCGATCTTGCAGGTCATGTTCTCCCGGCAGTAGGCGACGACCTTTTCCACCTCGGTCTTCTCCTCCCGCCATTTCTTCATCTCGGCATAAAGCTCCGGCAGCGGAATCGGCGCCAGCTGGATGTTGAACTTCTCCAGCAGCTCGCCCTCGTTGCACATCGTGGACCAGAAGTCGAAGGGCCGGGGGCCGATCTGCAGAATCCGCGTGTGACGGAACACCTTCACCACGTTGCACACGGCCAGGAAATCCCGGATGCCCCGCTCAAACTCCGGATCCTCCAGGTTGCAGTTGTTCATGTAGGTAAAGGGCACCCGGAAGCGGCGCAGCACCTTGCCCGTGGCAAACAGGCCGCACTGGCTGTCCCGCAGGCGCATGCCGTTGGCGTCGGGCCGCTCGTCCCGCGGGCCCCACAGCAGCACGGGCACGTTCAGCGCCTTGGCCAGGCGCGCGCACTCGTATTCCGTGCCGAAGTTGGCATGGGGCAGGAACAGGCCGTCCACCTTTTCCCGCTGGAACTTGGCAATGATCTTCTCCAGGCCCGCGTCGTCGTACAGCAGACCTTCCTCATTGATGTCGTCAATATCCACAAAGTCGATGTTCAGCTCGCGAAGCCTCTTCGCGGTCAGCTTCCGGTATTCCACGGCTGCCGGTGCGCTGAAAATGGCCCGGCGGGTAGGGGCAAAGCCAATTTTGATGCGTGCAGTCATATTCAACCCTCCTGTGATAATCTCTACCCGCATCATATTCGCCGGAAAACTAAATCACAATAATTTATTGAGTAAGAATTGACTAAATTTGCTCAATCCGGTATACTTTTCTCATCTAAAAAACCGAGGTGATACAGATGGCCATCACTGCCAAGGCGCTGGCCGCCGAGCTGGGTCTTTCCGAATCCGCTGTTTCCCTGGCCCTCAACAACAAACCCGGCGTGAGCCGGGAAACGCGCAGGCGCGTGGTCGAAGCGGCCAAGGCGCACGGGTATGATTTTTCCAGAAGGAACTACAACGAGTACCGGAAAAAGGGCACCATCTGCTTCGCCGTCTATAAGAAAAGCGGCGCCGTGGTCAACGATACGCCCTTCTTCTCCGCCCTGACGGACGGCGTCAGCACCACCTGCCGCAAGAACGGATACGAGTGCATCATCCGCTACCTCTATGAGGACGACGATCTGGAGGATCAGATTTATTCCCTGGGCGAAACCCGGTTCTCGGGCATCATCGTGCTGGCCACCGAGATGGAGGAAAGCACCCTCGCCCGCTTTGACCGGCTCCAGGCGCCCCTGGTCTTCCTGGACGCCTATTTCGAGAATCCCAAATATAATTTCATCCTCATCAACAACATCCAGGGCGCCTTCACCGCCACCCAGTATCTGATCCGGAAATGCCGCTGCCAGCCGGGCTATCTGCGCTCCGCCTATCCGATCAGCAACTTCGAGCAGCGGGCCGACGGGTTCTATAAGGCCATCCGGGCCGCCGGCATGTCCACGGCGAAATCCTCCGTCCTCCGCCTCTCCCCTTCCCAGGAGGGGGCCTATGAGGATATGAAAAGCCTGCTGGCCGCCGGGGAAAAGCCCGCCGCCTGCTATTTCGCCGACAACGATCTCATCGCCTTCGGCGCCATGAAGGCCCTGATGGAGGCCGGCTACCGCATTCCCCAGGATGTTTCCATCATCGGCTTTGACGATCTGCCCGCCTGCGAATACGTCAGTCCGACCCTGACCACCGTCATGGTGCCCAAGTTCTTCCTGGGGCAGACGGCCGCCTTCCGCGTCCTTCAGCTGCTGGAGGGAGGCGAGCAGCAGCCCCTCAAGATTGAGGTGTTCACCCAGCTGATCCGGCGCAAAAGCGTCGCCTCGATGCCCGGCTGACGGCTTCCCGAGGCCGCGCCTCCTCCCCTTCTGAAAGAAAAAAGCCCCCAACCCATTGACAGGAGCTGAAGAGCATGGAAAGACTGTTTGAAACCCATCAGATTCGCCGAAGCCGCGAGTGCGCGCCCCTCTGGACCCTGACCACCCTGGATGAGGGCGGCCTTCCCCGGCCGGAGAAGGTCGTCGTGCCCGGCGTGTGGGAGTCCCATCCGCTCCTGCGCCGCTACCGCGGCCGCGGCGTCTATGAGCAGACGCTGCGCCTGGGCGGCCATGTGCGCATCGCGCTGGGCGGCGTCAGCTTCCGGGCCCGGGTTTTCCTGGACGGAGCGCTGCTGGCTTCCCATTACGGCGCCTATACCGGCTTTGAGGCCATCGCCCTGAATCAGCCGGAGGGAGAGCACACCCTGCGCATCGAGGCGGATAACCGGTTTGACGCGGATTCCGCCCTGCACATTCCCAATGACTATTATGCCTACGGCGGCATCAACCGCCCCGTGATCGTGGAGGAGGTGGGGGATGTCTATCTCGTCCGCTGTCAGGTTTCGACCCGGCAGACCGCGGCGGGATGGACCGCCCAGGCGGAGGTCACCGTCCGCAATCTGAGCTCCCGCCTCTTCCGCGGCGCGCTTCGCCTGCAGATCGCCGGCCGGGAGGCGGAGGCGGAGATCACCGTGCCCGGCCAGGGCCTGTCCGTCTGTCCCCTCACCCTCCCCTGCGGCGAGGTCGATCCCTGGTCTCCCGGGCACCCGGCCCTGTATCCGGTCACGGCCACCCTCCTGGAGAACGGCGCGCCCGTGGACGATCTGATCGACCGCGTCGGCTTCCGGGAAATCCGGGCGGAGGGAAAGCGTCTCCTGCTCAACGGCCGCCCGCTGCGGCTCCTGGGCTTCAACCGGCACGAGGAATACGGGTCCTTCGGCCTGTCCGCGCCCCTGGAGGCCATGGTGCAGGATGTTCAGCTGCTCCGGAGCCTGGGCGCCAACTGCGTGCGCACCGCCCATTATCCCAACGATCCCCGCTTCCTGGATCTGTGCGACGAGGCCGGCCTGCTGGTCTGGGAGGAGTCCCATGTCCGGGGCTTTTCCGAGGCGCAGATGCGCCATCCCCGCTTCATGGAGCAGCTCCTGCAGTGCACCCGGGAGATGGTGGAGCAGCACTTCAACCACCCCTCCATTTTCGTCTGGGGCAGCCTGAATGAGTGCGCCGACGATACCGCCTGGGGCGCGGACTGCTATCGGAAAATCTTCGCCCTCCTGCGCCGGATGGATCCCGGCCGCCCCGTCACCGCCGCCCTGCTGGAGCGCCCCGGCGGGCAGGTTTACGACGCGCCGGATCTCATCAGCATCAATCTCTATCCCCAGTGGTATCACGATACGCCCGTGCGGGAGGCCCTGGACCGCAAGCTCCGGGAGATCGCCCGGGGCGGCGGCGCGGGCAAGCCGGTCCTCGTCAGCGAAATCGGCGCCGGCGCCATCTACGGCTGCCACGATCCCTTCGGGGAGGCCAAATGGTCCGAGGAGCGGCAGTGCGCCATCCTGAAGGATCAGATTGCCTCCGTCCTCGCCCATCCGGATGTGTGCGGCCTCTTCCTGTGGCAGTTTGCCGACGTCCGGGTCGCGGAGGAATGGGCGCCGAGCCGCCCCCGCACCTTCAACAACAAGGGCGTCCTGGATGAATACCGGCGGCCCAAGATGGCCTTCCGGGTCGTCCGCGAGCTTTTCCGCGCCGCTGCCCGGGAGGGCGGCGCCGGCTGATCCGGCGCGCCGGGCCCTCCCGGCTTCCGTGCCTTATTCCGCCTCGAAGGTGATGCTCACGTAGGCGCTGACAATCAGCTTCGCGGACTGCACCACCGTGCCCGCGCCGTCCGCCTCCTCCATCTCCATGCCCTTGGCGGCATATACGTTGCCCATGCTGTTGCTGTAGCTCTGCACGCCGTTTTCCGTCATGGTTTTGATGCCCCGGAGCTTCATCCCGGCCGCATCCGCCATCACCTCGGCCTTCGCCCGCGCGTCCGCCACGGCCTTGCGGATGGCCTCCGCCTCGGCCTCCGCGGTATCCGACGCGGAGAAGCTGATTCCGTTCAGCGTGTTGGCCCCCGCCGCGAAGCAGACATCGATCAGCCGGCCCACGCTCTCCATCTCCGTCACCCGGATGGCCAGGGTGGAGTTGGCGTTGTAGGCCGTCAGCTGCTCCTGATCCCCCCGGTAATCATATTGGGCATAGATGTTGATAAAGTCCGTGTTGATGTGCTCCGCCGGTACCCCCGCCTCCTGCAGCGCAGCCCGGATCGCGGCGATGGTCTCGTTCACCTTCTGCTGCGCCTTCAGCACATCCGGATCCACGGCGCTGACGCCCAGGCTGATCACCGCCGTATCCGCGCTGACCCGCACCTCGCCGGTGCCGTTGACGACGATTTCCGTGTCCGCCAGCGCGCAGGAGCCCACCAGCAGCACCATCAGTGCCAGAAGTACAGCCATTCCCTTTTTCATCTTTCAACCCTTCCTTTCCTGTCGGTTCCCTTCCCGGGAGCCTCACCCTGTTGGACGTCCCGGATCCGGAACAGTTCCATTTTCATTTTTCTTCTTTGACGAAAACCGGGAGCAGCTCCTGCCGCCCCCGGTGTTTTTTCTGCGCCCCGGCCGCGCGGCGAGGCTTACGCCTTCAGCAGATGCGCGCAGTCCGGATCGAAGGAGATGAATGCGTTGTCCCCCACCTGGAAGATTTTCTTGTTCACGGGGCAGTTGTCGGTGATCTTCACCAGCGTGTCGCCCACCCGCACATGGTAGTTCTGATAGCTGCCCATGAAGCAGCTCAGCTCCACCCGGCAGGGCAGCATGCCCTGATCGCCGATGGTGATGGCCTCGGGCCGAAGCACGATTTCCGCCTCCGAGCCGGGGGTATGCGCCTCGCCCGTGCGGACGCTCACGACGCCGCCCGGCAGCTTCACCCGGGTCAGGCTGCCCTGGCTGTCCGCCACCTG
>CAMNCR010000081.1 GCA_946534455.1 uncultured Clostridia bacterium
GAAAGAACGGAAAAGCCGGGGAAGCCGTCCCACTTGTGCTGCTCTTCAACCTGATAGGTTTCTTTCGCATAGGCGCACAGCTCCGACAGTTCCATCCTCTCACCTCCTCCGGAAGGGATACCTGAAGGCACCCGGTTGTTCAGGTATTTTTATTGTACCATGTTTGTTCTGAATATCAAGTACGCAGATGTTTGGTATATAGTACGTTCCATGATACCGGGCGATGATTCAGTACAGTCGGAAACGATAAGCGAAAGTACTGCAGCCACGACTGCTACATCGAGCATCGTTTCGGGCACCGCACGCCGGTAGCGCAGGCTGAATGACAAAAAGGGGTGGCGCTGGGATGCAGAGTCCCAACGCCGCCATATTTACAATTTTATGCTTGTCTTCTGCGGAAAATGGAATATAATATAGTTAGAGGCAGCTAACGAGGCTGCCTCCTGGTGTCGGAAACCCACGATACGAGGTGTTGTTGTGAAAGGCTATGTATTTCCGGAACTGCCGGAAAGTATTGCATGCTTTCGTACTTTCGGCCTGCCAGTCCAGTTGGACATTTGAAACAGTTTGTCCTTCTTTGCCGTGATGCCCAGATGACCGTCGAATAGATCGAATCGGTTTTCTGTCAGATCTCAGAATGAATGATCCAGCCGTGGATGCGCTCAGCCAGCTGTGCATGTCCCCTGCGGGTCAGATGCATGAAATCGATCTGGTTGAATTCGCATCCGTCCGCATCCAGAAAGCAGCAGCCCTCCTGATCGGCGATCCGACGATACCATGCGGCCAGGCCGCGGCTTTTTTCCACGCAGCCTTCGCCCATAATTTCATCATGGAAGCCTTCCCCGATGGGCGGCGGCGCAACGACCAGGATGCGGGGCGGCTGATTCCCCCAGCAGTCCACGGTTTTCGCCTTTTGAATCAGGCGGACCATGCCCTGGGCGATCAGAGCGGAGCTGGCGTTGAAGCGCTCCTTCGTGTCGTTGGTTCCGAGCATCAGGATCAGCAGATCGATCCGCTCATGGCTTTTCAGCAGGGGATAGAGAACCGGCAGCGCGGGCATGCTTTCGTGGATCGGATCCTCGAAAACCGTGGTTCGGCCGGAAAGCCCCTCCTCCGTCACCAGATAATTCCCGCCCAGCTTTCGCTGAAGCAGGCAGGGCCAGCGTTCCTCCTCATTAAAGCGGATGCCTCCGTCAGCGCAGTCTGACGGGTCCGCGCAGTAGCCATGGGTATTCGAGTCGCCGATACACAGAATGTGTCGCTTCATCTTTCATTTCCTTTCACTATTCCCGAAAGGGAAGCTCTTTCAGCTTTTCAGGCGGCGGTTTCCGCGTGCCGGCCCCTGAACTCAGCAGCGAACCTTGATCACTGCTTTTTTGCAGTCGGAAGGCTCCCCAGCGGGATTCCCCGGCGAATGAGGCTCCCCGGGCAGAAAAATGACGAACTGGCCGGGACCCAGCGTAAAAACCGCCTTCGCTTCGGCCCGGCAGGTCCGGAAATCCCTTTCCGGATCCAGCGGAGTCATCTCCGCCCCGTCACTCCAGCCAAAGCGTTCCTCTCCCTCAAGAATCAGCTGAATATCCGCGTACAGGGCATGGGCTTCCCATGCCATTTCCGCCCGATCCAGGTGATTCACTGCCGTGTTGACGAAAACCTGACTGCCGTCGATTTCCAGCCGTCCCAGAGGCAGGGAGGACGCGTCATGCTCCTCAAACCAGCGGGCGGCGGACGCAAAGTTCTTTCCCAGCCCGGCATACCGGGACAGATTGGCCAGCTTGTCCACAATCATTTTGACTCCTCCTGATCCAGCCAGAATTTCAGCGCTCCGATCATGCCGGCGTCGTTTCCCAGAAGGGCGGCTTCGAACCGGAGGCCTTCCGAAAACCGGGGCATGAGCAGTCCGAACACCTTTTCGCGAAGCGGCCTGACTAAAAGCTCCTGCTGGGCGGAGATGCCCCCGCCGATCAGCACGATCTCCGGATTGAAGATGTGAATCAGCCCGGCGAGACCGAGCGCGACGCCGTCAAGCCACTGATCCAGCACCGCGGACAGCGCTCCGTCCCCGTCCCGCACCCGGGCGAAAAAGTCCCGCCCGTCGCGGACCGGATTGCCCGAAGATGCATCCCGGGCCATTCTGATCAGCGCCGAAGCGGAGGCGTACCGCTCGAAGCAGCCCCGCCCGCCGCAGGAGCAGGGAAGCCCGCCGCGGTCGATGGAAAAATGCCCCAGCTCGCCCGCAATGCCCCGATGACCCCGCACGAGACGGCCGCCAGAGACCACGCCCCCGCCGACGCCTGTACCCAGCGTCACCATCAGAGCATCCCGGCATCCCTTTCCCGCGCCGAGAAAGGTTTCGCCCAGAGCGGCGGCATTCGCGTCGTTCAGCACATGGGCCGGAACTCCGAACCGGGACTGGAAGGCGGTTTTGAAGTCCGTTCCCTCATAGCCGGGGATGCTCCCATTGGTTCCGATCACGGTGCCCAGCAGGTCATCGACCTGGCCTGTAGCGGAAACTGCGATCCCCTCCGGAACCGTCTCCCGGGATTTCAGAAAACGCTCCGCAGCCCGAAGCACCGAGGTCAGCACGGGCGTTGCATATCCGTCTGCGTTCACCGGCGCTTCATCCCGGGCGAGGATGCGCCCCTCCCGGGTCATCAGGCCCAGCTTGACGGCAGTGCCGCCCACATCAATGCCCAGAATCATCCGATCACTTTCCTTTCCCCGCCTGCTGGCTCACAGCACCCGGAAGAACCGCTGCGCGATTTCCAGCGGGCGCGTGATGGCTCCGCCGACCACGACGGCCCATGCGCCGAGATCCAGCATCTTCCGCACCTGCTCCGGGGTGTGCACCCGGCCCTCCGCGATCACGGGACAGGGGAGCCTCTTCGCAAGGCTTTCCACCAGGGCAAAGTTGGGATTGCCCTTCTGATCCGCCGTCTGGGGCGTGTAGCCGTTCATCGTGCTGCCCACCAGATCCGCGCCGGCCTCGAAGGCGGCAATGGCCTCCTGCTCAGTGGCGCAGTCCGCCATGATGATGATGTTCGGATATTTCGCCTTCACCTGCTTCAGGAATTCAGGCGGCGTCAGCCCGTCCCCGCGCGTGCAGTCCGTACAGTCGATGGAGACGATGTCCGCCAGAGCGTCCATGCATTCGTCCACCTCCCGCATGGTCATGGTGATGCGCCCGGTATATCCGGGATATTCCCTCTTGATCAGCCCGATGACCGGCAGGCCGGTCTCCTCCTTGATTCCGACAATGTCCCGGACCGAGGAGGTGCGGATCATCCGGGCGCCGGCCAGCTTTGCGGCACGGGCCATATAGGGCATCAGGGAGCGCTCCCTGTCGTACAGGGGCTCGCCGGGGGTGGCCTGACAGGATACGATAATCTGGCCTTTCATCAGCGCGAAAAGTTCTTCCTTAGTCATCCGTAATCTCCTCCTGTTTCTTTACTTTGCTGTGCGGGTGAGCCGAGATGCCTGTTTCACGGAAACGCGGATCACCGCGGCTCACCGAACCTCTTCCTCATAGGATCCTGGATGGCTGTATTTCCCTGAGGTAAAATGATATTCCATGGCTTTGACGAACCCGATGAAATCATGGGCCTCCAACGACTGCACGACGGCCTCGTGCTTCGCGACGCTGTCCGCCAGATGGGGTCTTTTTTCCTCCAGCTGGAAGCGGACGTCCACCTCCCAGATGGCGTTCATCAGGGAATCCAGCACCGCGTTTTTCAGGGGACGGAAGAGGGTGAGGTGGAATTCCCGATCCAGCTCGGAGAACAGGCCTTCCTGTTCATAGCTGACGCGAATCTGATCCACAATCTCCCGAAGATGCAGAATATCCTCCTTCCCCAGGGCGTAAAACGCGTCGCGCATGTAGCTGAGCTCCAGGTGCTTGCGCACGTCAAACATCTGCCTGACGGTGCTTTCGTTGCCGGGAACCTGAAAAAAGAGCATGCTCTGGAGGATATACTCCATGCTGAAGGACAGAAGCTCCGTCCCGCGGCCGGCGACAGCCCGGACAATCCCCATGACCTCCATGCTCTTGATGGCTTCCCGCACCACGTTGCGGCTGACGCCGAACTCGGCGGCCAGCACCTGCTCCGGCGGAAGCAGATCCCCCGGCTTCAGCCCCCGGTCCAGAATCAGCTGGTGAATCTGGCTGAGCACCTGCACATAAAGCTTCTGATCCGCTGCCATATCTCTCCTCCCTTCCTGATGATGCCCGAAGGAATGGGGAACGAAATGTACTACAATTCCGGGGTAATTATAGGAAACTTATGGGTCTGTGTCAAGGGAATTCAGATGCTATTTTTTGCGATTTGGAATAAATATAACTTAAAAACGACAAAAATAGGCTTGACAGCCTCCCGGAAATGTAGTACATTTAAACCAGACATTCGGCCGGGCTACAGGCCGGAAAGAAAAAAAGGAGGATTTTCCCATGAAAAAGCTGCTCGCAATTCTGCTGTGCGTGATGCTGATCATCCCCTCTGCGCTTGCGCTGGCGGATGATAACGTGACCATTACCCTGTGGACCTATCCCATCGGAAGCTGGGTGGACGACGCGACCGTTCAGGGCTTCATCGCGGATTTCAATGCCGTGCATCCCGAGATCACCGTGAAGGTTCAGTATCTGGACTATTCCTCCGGCGATGATCAGGTGACCAGCGCCATCGAAGCGAAGACCACCCCCGACATCATCTTTGAAGGTCCGGAACGCCTGGTGGCGAACTGGGGCGCTGCCGGCAAGATGCTGGACATCAGCGATCTGTGGGCCGACACGAAGGATGACATCATTGCAGCCAGCCCTGCGGTTGAAGCGGCCTGCCGCAACGCCGAAGGCAAGTATTATGAATATCCGCTGTGCATGACCACCCATACCATGGTCATCAACCTGCAGTACTTTGAGGCGGCCGATGCGCTGCAGTATATCGATCAGGAAAACCACACCTGGACCACCGAGAACTTCATCAAGGCGTGCCAGGCACTGCAGGCCAAGGGCTACATCCCCGGCGTCGTGTACTGCGGCGGCCAGGGCGGCGACCAGGGTACCCGCGCGCTGGTGACCAACCTGTACTCCGGTCAGTTCACCAATGCGGACCATACCGCCTATACCATGGATTCCGAAGCGAACATCAAGGCGCTGACCCAGATCCAGCAGATGGTGACCGAGGGCAGCCTGACGGCGGATCCCGGCATCGTGGCCGCCGATGAAATCGCGCTGTTCTGCAACGGCACCATTGCGATGGGCTTCTGCTGGAATGCCAGCGCCGCCGTGTCCAACAAGGCTGCCATGGCGGAAACCGTGACTGCTTTCCCGATGGCCTTCCCCTCTGATGACGGTGTTCCGGAGCTGCAGGGCGGCATCTGGGGCTTCGGTCTGTTCGACAACGGCGATGAAGCCCGTGCGGCGGCCGCGAAGACCTTCGTCAAGTGGGTCTGCGACGACGAGAAGCAGGCTGTTCCCAGCGTCTACGCGACCGGATTCTTCCCCACCCGCGCCTCTCTGGGCGATATCTACACCGGCACCGAAAAGGCTGACAACGCGAACTTCGCGGCATTCATGCCCTTCCTCGGCGACTACTATCAGGTGACCGGAAACTGGGCCGTGCAGCGCACGGAGTGGTGGAACCTGCTGCAGCGCATCTTCGCGGGCGGCGATGTGGCGACTGAGGTAGCCACCTATGTGGCCAACGTCAACGCCAAGTAAGACGCTTTCCGATGAATGCGTTCCGGCGGAAGGCCGTGTGAGCGAAAGCGGCGGGCGGGCCTGATTTCCAGACCGCCCCGGCCTTGAAACAACCCGAATCATGGGCACCCTTCTTCCCCCGGGAGACGGGGTGCCCTTTTTCGTCAGGAGGTAATTCCCATGACTGTAAGAACGCCCGGGCTGGCGGTCAGCCAGGCTCAGAAAGCCCAGCGCCGGCGTGAGACCATTGCCGGATATCTGTTCATGGCTCCCAGCCTGCTCTTCTTCCTGGGCTTTGTCATTTTCCCTATGGGCATGTGCCTGGTCACCAGCTTTTTTGATTATACGATGACGGATTTCTCCTTCATTGGCTTCAAAAACTACGCAGAGCTGCTTCAGGACAGTATTTTTGTGGACAAGGCCCTGATCAACACGCTGATCATCGTCATCGTCTCCGTGCCCGTCACCTGCGTATTCTCCATCTGGGTAGCGTCCCTGATCTATAAGATGCGTGAGGTGCACACATCCTTCTTCCGCTGCGTGTTCTATCTGCCCGTGGTCACGGGCTCTGTGGCTGTCACCGTGGTCTGGAAGTGGATCTTCAACAATTACTACGGCATCCTGAACTACCTGATGAAAAACCTGGGCCTGATCTCGATGAATCAGAACTGGCTGGGCAGCGCCAATACGGCGCTGGGCTGCATCATCATGATCCTGCTGACCACCTCGGTCGGACAGCCCATCGTGCTGTACGTTTCCGCGCTGAGCAATGTCGACGGATCCCTGGTCGAAGCCGCCTCCGTGGACGGAGCCACGAATCTGCAGGTCTTCTGGAAAATCAAGTGGCCGCAGATCATGCCCACCACGCTTTACATTCTGGTGATCACCACGATCAACTCCTTCCAGTGCTTTGCGCTGATCCAGCTGCTGACCAGCGGAGGACCGAACAATTCGACCCAGACCATCATGTACTATATCTATTACAACGCGTTCAAGCTGAGCCGCTACGGATACGGCAGCGCCATGGGCATCATCCTGGCCATTATCATCGCCGTCTTCTCCGCCGTTCAGTTCCGGCTGGCGCACACCGATAACGGTTGAAAGGGGGAAAAGACATGCAGACTGCGGCAACACAGCCTCCGCGCAAAATGAAAGTGCAGCGGGGCGATATCGGAGCGGATCATTCCGTGCAGGCGCTCACGCCCTACAAGGTCATCGGCGTGATCGTGCTGATCATTCTTGCCATCCTGTTCCTTTTCCCGCTTTACTGGATCATCACCGGCTCCTTCAAGAGCCAGCAGGTGATCAACGCCGCCGTGCCCCAGTGGTTTCCGCTGGAGCCCACCATCGGCAACTATCAGCGGCTGTTTGAAAAGCCTGCGCTGACCTGGGTGTGGAATACGGTGTTCATGTGCGTCATGGGCATGGGGCTGACCTGCATCACCGCCTCCATGGGCGGATATGCCCTGGCAAAGAAGCGCTTTGCCGGAAGCAGGATCATCTTCTCCATCTTCATCATCGCCATGGCCCTGCCCAAGCAGGTGATTCTGATCCCGCTGCTGAAGGAAATGGCCTGGCTGAGGCTTCACAATACCCTGTGGGCCGTGATCCTGCCCACCGTCGGATGGCCCTTCGGCGTCTTCCTGATGAAGCAGTTCTCGGAGAACATTCCCAATGAGCTGCTGGAGGCCTCCAGAATCGACGGTGCCGGCGAGACGCGGACTTTTATCGAGATCGTGCTGCCCCTGATCGCCCCCGGTATCGGCGCCCTGGCGATCTTCACCTTCATCAGCACATGGAACGACTACTTCCTCCAGCTGATCATGCTGAATGACACGCAGGTGCTGACGATCTCGCTGGGCATCGCGAAGCTGCAGAGCGAGCTGAGCACCGACTTCGGCCTGATCATGGCCGGCGCGGCCCTCGGTTCCGTGCCGATCATCATCATCTTCCTGATTTTCCAGAAGTTCTTTACCCGCGGCATTACCATGGGTGCGGTCAAGGGATAATCGCAGGCTCAAAACAAAAGACAGGAGCGAAACAGAAAATGAATCTTGAAAAGTATTCCGGCGTGATCCCCGCGTTCTACGCGTGCTATGACGATAAAGGGGAAGTGAGCACCGAGGGCACCCGGGCGCTGGCCCGGCATCTGGTTGACAAGGGCGTCAAGGGGCTGTATGTTGGCGGCTCCTCGGGTGAATGCATCTATCTGGAAAAAGAGGAACGGATGAAGACCCTGGAGGCCGTCATGGAGGAGATCGGGGGTGAATGCACCGTGATCGCCCATGTGGCCTGCAACAATACCCGGGAATCCTGCCAGCTGGCGGCTCACGCGGAGAGCCTGGGGGTGGACGCCATCGCAAGCATTCCTCCGATCTATTTCCATCTGCCGGAGCACGCCATCGCGAAATATTGGAATGACATATCAGCAGCAGCTCCGAACACGGATTTTATCATCTACAATATTCCCCAGCTGGCCGGCGTGGCGCTGACCCCGTCTCTTTTCAGGGAGATGCGGAAGAATCCGAGGGTCATCGGCGTCAAAAACTCCTCCATGCCCGCCTATGATCTGGAGATCTGGCGCCGGCTGGGCGGGCCGGACTGCGCCGTTTTCAACGGGCCGGATGAGCAGTTTGCCGCGGGCCGGGTGACCGGAGCCAACGGAGGCATCGGCGGCACCTATGCCGTGATGCCCGAGCTTTTCCTGAAGATGGACGCACATGTGCGTGCAGGAGAAATGACGAGGGCGGAGGAGATTCAGCACGAGGTGAACGCAATCATCGAATGCATGTGCTCAACCCACGGCAATATGTACGCCGCCGCGAAGAAAATCCTGGAGATCAACAGCGGCCTCCGCTGCGGCAGTGTCCGCGCACCGCTGGCGCCGCTGGCGGAATCGGATCTGCCGATCTGCGAGGAGTGCGCCCGGCTGATCCGGGATGCCGTCAGCCGCTTCTGCTGAGAGCATTGCGCGGCCAGGCAGATAAAAACCCAAAGAGGGCTGTGAAAAAAGTCGCAGCGCCTGAACATGAAGCAACATCCCGGCGCCATGGGTTCGGGATCCATGAATGGATGACATAAGAAGGGGCTGTCTCACTAAGGTTTGAAGTGAAGCAGTCCTTTTTTTCAATGATAAACTCCGGGCAAAAACCCGAGTACAAATCGGCAAAAAAATGTTTCATTTGGGGAAATCAATTGATTGCCGGATCATTGAATGATAAAATCAGACTATCCGGAAGACAGACAAAGGCGAGGAGGAGCAGAAAAGGATGAAGTTTCAGGATATGCCCTATGAACGGCCTGACCTGGGGAAAT
>CAMNCR010000082.1 GCA_946534455.1 uncultured Clostridia bacterium
CTGCAGGGGTATCGGGTGGACATCACCAACGAGACCTTCCTGTTCCTCTTCGGCGGCGGCCGCGACTGCTATATTCCCGACCTGATCCGTCAGCTGACGGGCACCGAGGGCAAGCCGAATCTGACCTGCCTGGCCATCGGCATCGTCGCGGTGCTCGTTTATGTGCTGATGACCGTCCGGAAAATTCTGATTCAGCGGAAGCTGAACATTCATCAGTCCATTGCCGGCCAGGCGATCACAACCGCGCTGATTTCGGCGGTGGTGATCTTTATCACCTGGCAGCTGGCCAATCTCAGAGGCTTCCCGACGGTGCTGATCTGGATCTGCCTGGTGCTGGGCGCCTATCAGTACATCACGACGAAAACCGCCATCGGGCGCCACCTCTACGCGGTGGGCGGGAATGAAAAGGCGACGGCTCTTTCCGGCGTCAAGACGCGGAACGTGTACTGGTTCGCCTATGCCAGCATCGGCCTGATGGCCGGCCTGGCCGGCATTCTGACCGCCGCGCGGGCCAAGGGCATTGACCCAACCTACGGCGAAGGCTATGAGATGGATGCCATCGCTTCCTGCTTCATCGGCGGGGCCTCCGCCTACGGCGGAACCGGAAAAATTTCCGGCGTCATCATCGGCGCCGTGCTGATGGGCGTTATCAACCAGGGCATGAACATGGTCGGCGTGGATTCCAACCTGCAGAAGGTGGTCAAGGGCCTGGTGCTCCTGGCAGCCGTGATCTTTGATGTTCTGTCCAAGCGGCAAAAGCGGTAAGGAAAGGAGGATGGCAAAGCATATGGAAAAGCCCGTTGTGAATCAGTCAACAATCCGCAAATCGGATCCCGTTTCCCTGCTGAAAAAGAATGCCATGCTCATCATTCTGGTGCTGGTTTTCATCTTCTTTACAGCCATGACCGGCGGCAGGATGTTCAAGCCGAACAGCTTCGCCTCCCTGATCAATCAGAATGCATACGTGTATATTCTGGGCTGCGGCATGCTGATGTGCATGCTGACCGGCGGCAATATCGACCTGAGCTGCGGCGCCTTCGTGTGTCTGCTGGGCGCCATGGGCGGCATGATGATGGTTTACTGGAATATGGGCACGCCCCTTTCCATCGTGTGCCTGCTGGCGCTGGGTGTGGCGTATGGCTGCGGTCTGGGCGCGCTGATCGCCTATGTGCATGTGCCGCCGTGGATTGCGACCCTGGCGGGCTACCTTGCCTTCCGGGGCCTGGGCACCTCGATTCTCGGCGTTTCTTCCACGAACTCCATTTCCTTCAAGGACAGCCCCGATTTCCTGGCGCTCTTCTCCGGCACGCTGTTCAAGACGCCGGAGGGGGAGATGAACTGGCCCTGCATGGCCGTGGGCCTGGTTGCGGCCGCTCTGGTCATTCTGCTGATTTTCCGGAACCGGTCCGTTCGTCTCCGGAAGGGCTATGAAGTGGATCAGCTGTCGATGGACGTGGCCAAGGGCGTCCTCAGCGCGTCGGCGATCCTCCTGGTCATGTACAAGCTGTCTCTCTCCGGCGGCATTCCCACGGTGCTGGTCTGGGTGGCCGCTGCGGTTCTGTTCTACAGCTTCATCACCGGAAAAACCACCATCGGCCGGCATTTCTATGTGGTGGGCGGCAACATTGAGGCGGCGCGCCTTTCCGGCGTCAACACGAAAAAAATCATGTTCCTGGCGTACCTGAACATGGCGATTCTGACCAGCATCGCGGCGATGACGACGGTAACGCGCTTCACGGCAGCCAATGCCGACGCGGGCAAGAACTTCGAGATGGATGCGATCTCCGCCTGCGTGGTGGGCGGCGTGTCCGCCAGCGGCGGCGCGGGCACCGTTCTGGGAATGGTCATCGGCGCCACGCTGATCGGTGTCATCAATCTGGGAATGTTCCAGATCAATCTGGACGCGAACTATCAGCGGGTCGTCAAGGGCTTCGTCCTGCTCGGCGCGGTGGTGTTTGACATCCTGTCCAAGAAAAGGAATTCCTGATTCCGCCCAGGGCGGTCTGGCGGAAAGGCCCCGTGGGGTTCCACGGGGCCTTTCCCATCCCGAAACGAAAGGAGGAAAGGCGCCATGAACAGTTCTTCCGGGCGCTCCAGCCTGCTGGCGCTGGCTGGAGGCTATGTTCTTTACCTGGCCTATGAGCTGTATGACTCCATCCGGAAGGGGACGGATACGATGCCCAGGGCCGTGACGATCCTGTTTATCGTCTTTTTCGCGGCTGCGGGGATCGCCGTGCTGGTGTATGCTGCCCTGATCTGGCGAAGGGGAAAAAAAGACGGAGGACAGGAGCAGCGGGAGACGGAGCAGCGCGAGGATGAGATGCATCTCAAGTAAACCGCCGCAAGGGCGAAGACGGAAGGGCCCGCTTCCGTGTGTTCTGGATCCGGAAAACAGCAAAAGAAAAAGTGGACTTTTCAGACGGAGTATGTTAGAATTCCGTTTGTATGAACAGGGCAAAACTAGACCGAAACGACCGGCTTTCAGGCTCGATGGTCCGCAAAAAAAGGACGGAGCCTGCTTTCCCGGGCGCGGATCGGGAGTACTGTCTCAAAATGGCACGGCCATTTTCAGAACCCGGAATTTCCGGGAAAAAAAAGGAGGTAGACCCATGAAGAAACTCGTTTCCCTGATGCTGGCCCTCTGCATGCTGCTGGCCTGCACCGCCGCCCTGGCTGAGGCCAAGACGGAGTACAACGTGACCGTCCTCGTCTGGAAGTTTGACGACACCTACGGCTCCACTGTCCGGCAGGGCATGCTGAAGTGGGCGGAGACGGTTGGCGAAGAACTGGGCGTGAAGATCAACCTGGACCTGCAGGATGCCGGCGATGACATGGCCAAGCAGGTGGAGCAGTGCGACCAGGCGATCGGCAAGAAGCCCGATTTCGTCATCATCAACCTGGCGGAGCCCGCCGGCGGCCAGACCCTGGTGGACAAGCTGACCGAGGCCAAGATCCCCTTCCTGTTCTACAACATTCCGCCGTCTGAGGAGACCTATGATTCCGTCGTGAAGCAGTCCGGCGCCTTCTTCGTCGGCACGCTGCCGCGTGAAGCGGGCGACATGCAGGGCGAAATTCTGGCGGATCTGTGGGCGGCTGACCCCTCCAAGATCGACCTGAACGGCGACGGCAAAGTGCAGTTCGTTGAGTTCAAGGGCGTTGCCAACAACCCCGAAGCGATCGCCCGGACGCAGTATTCCGAGGAGACCGCCGTGGAGCTGGGCGTGCCGCTGGAAATGGTGACGGACATCATCGTGGCTGACTGGGATACCACCAAGGCCAACGACGCGATGCTCTCCACCTGGCAGGCTCATCCCGAAATCGAACTGGTGTTCGCCAACAATGACGACATGGCCATCGGCGTCATCGCTGCGCTGAATCAGTCCGGCTACAACACCGGCAACGAAGGCGATCCGGCGATCACCGTCATCGGCGTGGACGCGACGGATGCTGCCATCGAAGCCATCAAGGCGGGCCGCATGACCGCTACCGTGAAGCAGGATGGCGATGCCATGGGCGAAGCCAACATCCGCTTCATGATGAACTACCTCCTGAACGGCTCCTTCTATGAGGGCCTGGAAGACAAGTATAAGCTGAATGATGACGGTGTGTCCGTTTACATTCCTTATGCGAAGGTCACGTCTGACAGCGTGAACTGATCCTTCCGCACAGAAT
>CAMNCR010000083.1 GCA_946534455.1 uncultured Clostridia bacterium
CCTCCACCACAGGCGCGGGCTCCTCCGCCACGGGAGTGCCTTCCTCAGCAACCACATTGTTATAGCCAACAGGGAACGAACAGAACAACAGTGCCAGCGCGAGCAGCATGGACAGCCGGCTGACCCAGCGATGATTCCGCTTCAACATGATCCGTTCCCTCCTTTCTGATATGATCTTCGGGTCACACTCTCCCCGACTACACCCATATTTTATCACACCTGAGTTATATGGGGGGTTACATTCTGATTCAGTTCTTAAAAAAATATGTTATTTTTGATGTTTTTTTTCAAAAAAAGGCTTCTTCCTGTAATCTTTCCCCGAAGTTTGACAAAAATGATTCCTGCGGTACAATACAGGAAAAGCAGGAGGGAACGCATGAGCGGAATGAAGGTAGCCCTGGCCGAAGCCAGAAAAGCCCTGGCAGAGGGGGAAATCCCCGTTGGAGCCGCGCTGTACTGCGGAGACAGGCTGCTCTGGGCGGATCATAACCGGCGGGAACAGCTGCATGATCCGACGGCCCATGCCGAAATGCTCTGCCTCCGGGAGGGCGCCCGGCAGCTGGGTGACTGGCGCCTGCAGGACTGTACACTGTATGTAACCCTGGAGCCCTGTCCCATGTGCGCCGGCGCCATGGTCATGAGCCGGGTCGGCCGATGCGTGTTCGGCGCCGCGGATCCGGAAAAGGGATGCTGCGGAAGCGTCTATGATCTGCCCGCGGATCCGGCGCTGCACGGCGCAACGGTCTGGTCCTGCGGAGAGGGCGCGGAAGAATCGGAATCGTTGCTGCGACAATGCTTTCAGGCCAGAAGAGCACCCTGAGAGCAGCAAAGAAAAACAGTCTGGAAAGAGGAGGATTGTACATGAGCGTTCGTTTGCTGCACGGCGGCTGGCTGTGCCTTGTTCTGTGCCTGTTTCTGCTGTGCCCGGCGCTCAGCACTCTGGGAGAAGCCGAAAACGGGACCGGGCTTTCCCTCCTTGCCATCAACGTCGGCAAGGCGGACGCGCTGCTGCTGCGCAGCGGAAGCACTGCCTATCTGATTGATACGGGTACAAAGAAAAGCTACGAGCAGCTGGAGCGCGTGCTGCGGCGCGAGGGGGTGGACCGGCTGACAGGGGTGCTGCTGACGCATACGGATTCGGACCATGTTGGCGGGTTGAAGCAGTTACTTGCTTCCGATATATCCGTCGACGCCGTGTATGCATCCGCCTATTATAATAAGAAGAAACACCCCGCCGAAAAAGCCCTGAAGAAGAGTGATCAGGAGGTTCACTATCTGAAGGCCGGGGACAGCCTCCCGCTGGACGGCGGAACGCTGGAGGTGCTCGGGCCCCTGGAGCCCAACGACGCGAAGGAAAACTGCAATTCCCTGGTGCTGCTGGCCACGGGCGGCGGCGGCTCGATGCTGCTGACAGGGGACATGGAATTTCCGGAAGAGCAGTCCCTGCTGTCCGCGGGGCTGATTCCCCGGGCGGATGTGCTGAAGGTTGGCAATCACGGCGAGGGAGATGCCACGAGCGACGCGCTGATCGCGGCCGTTCAGCCGAAGCTGGCGGTCATCTCAACGAATACCGCCGAGGAACCGGACACGCCGGATCCCCGGGTTCTGACGCTGCTTTCCAGGTGGAAGGTGCCCGTTCTGCAGACACAGGAGGCTGAAAACGGCGTCCGGGTGACCCTGCTGGAGGGCAGAATCGAGACCGCGCTGGAGTAATCAGCTCCGGATCCCGGTTTCGCGCTCCTGCAAAAAAAGAAAAGCGCATCAAGCGCTTTCTGATGTGCGAGCGTGACCGTAAGCCGGGTTCTGTATTGGACGGTCATCTATCCAGGCTCCGCGTCACCGCGGAGCTCAAGCGATTGCGGAGAACGCGGCGGGCCGCCGACATGCCTCCATTGCATCTTGCACCAGGTGGGGTTTACATCGCGGACGAGTTACCAGGCCGCGGGTGAGCTCTTACCTCGCCTTTCCATCCTTACCGCGCGGGGCGCGGCGGTTTCTTTCTGTTGCACTTTCCTTGGAGTCGCCTCCACCGGCCGTTAACCGGCACCCTTGCCCTGTGGTGCCCGGACTTTCCTCATGCCGCTGAACGGCACGCGACCATCTGTTCACCTCGCACGTCGGTCATTTTATCCCCTGAAGGAGGCTTTTGTCAATGACCATTCCTTCCGATCCAGCCCGGCCTGTCCGCAGCAGAGCCCCGGCCGGAAACACCGCCACCGTCTGGCTGAAGATCATCGCCCTGGTCTTCATGCTGATCGATCACAGCGGCAAAATGCTCTTCGGCAACATGAACGAAATGCGGATGCTGGGACGGATTGCCTTTCCGATCTATGCCTGGTGCATGATCGTCGGCTTTCACTACACCCGGAGCGTTCCAAAGTATCTGCTGCGCCTGCTCGCCGTCGGTCTGGTTTCCCAGCCGCTGTATATGGTCGCGCTGAATCATCCCTGGAATGAGCCCAACATTATGCTGACGCTGGTGCTGGGGCTGTGCGCCCTGTGGGGAATCCGGGAGAAGCGCCTGGGCAGCCAGATCTGGGCGCCGGCAGCCTGCATCATGCTCGCTTCGCTCCTTCATGCGGACTACGGCTGGCGCGGCATCCTGCTGATGATGCTGCTCTACGCGGTGCAGGACAGCCGAAGCGGAATCGCGGCGGTCATGGTTTCCTTCTTCCTCTTCTGGGGAACCTCCTATGGGCTGACACGGTCCATTTTCGGCCTGCAGCTGCCCTGGGACCGGCTGCCGGGATTCATTTCCTCCCCCCTGCAGTCGTTCTTCCGCCTGGAAACCTTCAGCCTTCTGAGCCTGCCGCTGATCCTGATTCCCTTTCCGAAGGATCTGCGCCTGCCCCGCTGGGTCGGCTACGCGCTGTACCCCGGACACCTTCTGCTCCTGCTCCTGCTGGAAAAGATCTTCCTATAGCCCGCTCTGCCGGGCCTTTTTTTCTTTCCAGGCCTCCTTATAGGCTTTTTCCAGGGCCTTCTCGGAGCCCGGCCGGTTGTGGCGGGCAATATAGTCGGCAATGCTGCCCTGCACCTGGGCCACCTCCCCATGGAACTCCCGCGCGGAGGTGCGCATGGCGGCGTTGCCCAGGGCAATCAGCTGCTCCGGCCGGTCGGAGGTTATGACGCGAACCCGCGCGTTCCGGCGGGCGAGAAGCGTCGTCTTTTCAATAAAGGCATCCGCCGTCTGCGCCTCCCGGGTATAGATCACAAAGATATTGTTGTATTTTTCCGCGGAGCCTGGATTTCCCTTCACCCGGTAGGCATCAAAGACGAGGATGACATCCTTGCCCGTCATGCCCGAAAAATCGCACATCAGATCCATCAGCTGCTGTCTGGCGGCGTCCACCTGGTTGTCCTCCATCAGCCTCTTCCATTCCTCCCAGGCGAAGAGAACATTATATCCGTCCACCAGCAGAATCTCCCGCTGATCGCGGAATTCTGCCGGTGTGTCCGGCGCCTTCACCGGCTGCGTCTCCCTGGCCACGGGACGGAAGAGCTCGCGGGCGCGGGCCGGACCATAGGTTTTTTCGAAGATGCGCGCCAGGGCCTCATCCTCCTCCGCCGTTCCGTGATAGGCGCTGACGCTGCTGGCCCGGATTTCCCTCTCCGCGGCGGCCTCCGCCTGGCGCCGCTGCCTCAGCTCCGTCCAGGAGGGCAGATGCATGTACTGCTCCACCTGCGCCCAGGGCACGATAAAGCCTGCGCCGTGCGCACAGAAAACCGAGTCCGGCGGGTTCATCACGTCCCGTTCAGGGTCATAGCCCCGCTCCCGGATCACCCGTTCCGCATTCGGACAGGGCTGATAGCTATGAAACGCCAGGCTGACCTGCCCCCGTCCCCGGGTCAGGATGCTGACCTCCCGGGCATAGCTGCCGCAGGCGCTGGCAGGCACCACCGCCCACACCCGGCGCAGTCCCTCCCCCGCGTCCTCCGGGCCCTCCGGCTGACCGCCCATGATGCTCAGATCCGTCATAATCCGCCCGGTATATTCCTCCGGCGCGCGGATCTCCAGGGTCAGGAAGGGCTCCAGCAGCACGGATTCCGCCCGCATCAGTCCCTGACGCAGGGCCCGGTAGGTGGCCTGGCGGAAGTCTCCGCCTTCCGTGTGCTTGAGATGTGCCCGTCCGGCCACGAGCGTGATGCGCAGGTCCGTAATGGGCGACCCGGTCAGCACGCCCGGATGGGTTCTCTCCAGCAGGTGACCGAGAATCAGGCGCTGCCAGTTCAGCGCCAGATCGTCGGTTGAAACGGCGCTGCGCACCTCAATACCGCTGCCCGGCGGCAGCGGGGTCAGCAGCAGATGGACCTCCGCGTAGTGCCGGAGCGGCTCGTAGTGTCCGACGCCCTCCACCTCCCTGGAGATGGTTTCCCGGTAGATCACGCTCGTATCCCCGAAGGTCACGGGAATGCCGAAACGGTCCTGCATCTGCCTGGCCAGCACCTCCAGATAAACCTCGCCCATGGAATGCACGCGAATTTCCCGGCGGGATTCGACATATTCCACCTGGAGCAGCGGTTCCTCCTCCTCCAGCGTGCGCAGGCAGCTCAGCGCCCGATGGAGATCCGTGCCCGCCGGCAGCAGCAGACGGCAGGCATAGCAGGGATTCAGCGTTCTTTCCGGCTCCCCGGCCTGCTCCGTCCCCAGCCCGTCGCCGGGCATGGACTGGCTCAGCCCCACCACGCAGCAGAGCTCCCCTGCCTCCGCCTGCGGCGTCACGGTATACCGTGCTCCGGAATACAGCCGCAGCTCCGCGGCCTTCTCCGCCCAGAGCGTTTCACCCTCCGCATTGCGCCGTACCAGCAGATCCCGCGGATGAAGCACCCCGCCCGTGATCCGCAGAAAGGTCAGCCGCGCGCCCTGGGGATCCCGGGCGATTTTGTAAACCCGCGCTCCAAAGGCCTCCGGTGCCCGCTCCTCCCCGGGAAGTCCGGCAAGAAAGTCGAGCAGTGCTTCCACGCCCTCGTTGCGAAGCGCCGCGCCGAAAAAGCAGGGAAAGACCTTCCGCTCCCGCACCAGGGAACGGACCCGCTTTTCCGGCAGAGCGCCCTCCCGGAGGAACACATCCAGAGCCGCCTCGTCGCACAGCGCCACGGCCTCCTCCCGATCCTCCGCCGTGAAATCCACAATCCGGTCCGAAAGGGCGCGCTTCGTCCCCTCGAGAAGCTCGGCGCGATCGCCCTGGAACCGGTCCATTTTGTTCATAAACAGCACTACGGGAACCGCGTTCTTTTCCAGCAGGTGCCAGAGCGTGCGGGTATGGGACTGTACTCCCTCCGTCGCGCTGACCACCAGCACCGCGGCATCCATCACGGACAGAGCCCGCTCCGTCTCTCCGGAGAAATCCGTATGCCCCGGCGTGTCCAGCAGGGTGAGCGCTGTCTTTTTCCAGTTCATGCGTGCCTGCTTGGAGAAGATGGTGATGCCCCGTTCCTTCTCCATTTTTTCCGTATCCAGAAAGGCATCCCCGTGATCCACGCGTCCCTGTCGGCGCACCGTGCCGGAAAGAAACAGCATGGACTCGGACAGGGTCGTTTTCCCCGCGTCCACGTGGGCCGCCAGACCGATGACCGCGCCTCCCGCCATGCCAGTCCCTCCTTTGATTCCGCCGTAAGCCGTCTTCTG
>CAMNCR010000084.1 GCA_946534455.1 uncultured Clostridia bacterium
ACCCAGACGCCTTCCAGGCCGGAGGCGTATGCCAGCCATATCCGGATCCTCCGCGCCAGCGACAGGGAGGGGGATCTGGCCCGGGCCGGCGAGCTGATGAAGATCGCCTATGACAAAACCGGAGACTACAGCTTTGCCACCCAGCGGAGCGACCTGCTGCCCGCGCCGCCGGAGGTGGATCTGACCGCGGGATATTATGAAACCAAGAAGTATATCGCCATTACCTCCTATGAGGGATTTGACGTGTACTACACCTTCGATGACAACGCCGAGCTGCCCGGCGACGGGATTCTGTTCACCCAGCGCGTTTTCCTGGATGAGGGCATTCATAATCTGCGGGCGGTGGCGGTGAACGGGGAGCTGGTTTCGGACGAGCTGCGGGGAACCTATAAGATCATCATGCCCTCGCCCATGACCCCCCAGTCCACCCTGGCGCCCAACACCTACAAGACGCGCCAGCGCGTGAGACTCAAGCCCGGAAAGGATAACATCAACGATGCGGATATCGTGATCTATTACACCATCGACGGCTCGCCGCCGGACGCGGACAGCCCCATCTTCAACGGCGAGGCCATCATTCTGCCCACGGGCTGGGTCACGCTGCAGGCCGTTGCGGTCAACCGCTACGGCAAGCTCAGCAACTCGCTGGAGGTCAAGTATAAGATTGATGTCAAGCCCTATCCCCTTTCCGCGTGGCAATCGGATGAAACCATCAGCGGGCTGATTCTGAATCAGACGGGGATGGTGGCCTTCCAGGAGGCCTTCGGGGAAGGAAGCGGATATGAGACGCTGACGCTGGAGGGCTTCGAATCCGAGTGCCGGCAGTATAACTACCCGTGGGGATACGCGATCATGAACCGAACCCGCGCGGGATGGGTGCTGGTGGAGCTCTATCTGACGGACAGCAGCGCCTTCAAGCTGCCCCGGGGAACCGCCATCGGGGATACGGAATCCTTTGTGACCGGTAAATTCCGGGACATGGGCCAGGTGGAGAGCGCCAGCGGCAACCGCGGACTGTATGGAACGGACGACGGCACGGGCAAGATCTGGCTTCAGGAGGACGGTACCAGGATCATCCGCTATCAGACCGCCTCCTCGGACAGCAGGACGCAGCAGCTGGAGTACCGGGTGAACCGGGCGGGCAGCGTCTATGCCGTGGATTGGAAATACATCCCCTGACAGAACGGAAAAAACATAAAAAAACCAGAACTGCCCGCATTGAGCGTTGACGAACCCCTGAGCGAAAGGGTAAAGTGTCATGGCACGCGAAAATGCGGGCAGTGGTTTTTTGCGCTTCATCAGATGCAGGAGCCCCGGCCCGTGCAAGCGTCGAAAAGAACCGCAAAGGCGGAGATATGGCAATGAATTCCAAAATGTATTTTTACGTGCTCAAGCGGTTTTTGCTGGCGATTCTGACCATCTGGATCGTGATTACCGTCACCTTTTTTGTGATGCATTCCGTTCCGGGCGGCCCGTTTGTCGGTGAAAAGGCCATTTCCAAGGAGGCGCAGGCTGCCCTGGAAGCGAAATACGGGCTGGACAAGCCGCTGATGACGCAGTACGTCACCTATCTGCGGGACATCGTAACCCGGTTTGATTTCGGGCCGTCCCTCAAGCAGCGCGGACGTCAGGTGATTTCCATCATCGCGGACGGGATGCGGACCTCCGCCCGGCTGGGCATCATTGCGGCGGTCATCGCCACGTTCCTGGGCATCCTTCTCGGCGCGGTGGCGGCTCTCCGCCGGAACACGCTGCTGGACAAGGTGATCATGGTCATTACGACCGCCTTCGTTTCGATGCCTTCGTTTATTATGGGCTCGCTGCTGCTGATCGTCTTTTCCGTCCGGCTGGGCTGGCTGCCGGCCAACGGCGCCTCCCAGGGCGGTCTGATTCTGCCCGTGATCACCCTGGCGCTCTATCCCATGAGCTATATTACGCGGCTGACCCGCTCCTCCATGCTGGACGTGCTGGGGCAGGATTATATCCGGACCGCGCGGGCCAAGGGCGTTTCCAGATGGAAAATCATCTTTGGCCACGCGATGAAAAACTCGCTGATCCCCGTGATTACCTACGTGGGCCCCATGCTGGCCTATATCGTGACAGGCTCCATGGTGGTGGAACAGATTTTTGCGGTGCCGGGCATCGGCCGTCAGTTCATTTCCAGCATCATCAACCGGGACTATACCATGATCATGGGCACCACGATCATTCTGGCCTCGCTGATCGTCATCATGAATCTGATCAGCGATATCCTGTACAAGGTCGTGGATCCGCGCATCGAATTTGACTGAGGGAGGGCTGAGAGACCATGTTGAACGCGAATAAACCTTTCAGCCTGCATCTGAACCCGGATCTGTTCCGGCCGGCTACGGAAGAAGAAAAAGCCTATATTTCCCGCATGCGGCCCTCCAGCACCTTTTTCCGGGACGGATGCAAGCGGCTGCTGAAGAATAAGGTGGCAACCTGCAGCCTGATCCTGATCATCCTGATCACCCTGTCGGTGATCATCCTGCCGATGGTGTGGCCCTATTCCTACGAAAGCATGCTGGGGGTTCGCCCGGGCAAGCCCGTGGACAGCTCCTACAACAACCTGGCGCCCTTCACCTGGGGCAAAACGGAGCTGAAGCGGATCGAGGCGGGGGAGAAGCTGTTTCCCCATATTTTCGGCACCGACGGGCATGGGCGGGACTACTTCATCCGCGTGGTGTACGGAACCCGCATTTCGCTGGCGGTCGGCTTTTTCGCCAGCATCATCGTGCTGGCCATCGGCATGGTGATCGGATCGATCGCCGGCTACTTTGGCGGCAAGGTGGATATTATCATCATGCGGATCGTGGATATTATCTATTCCCTGCCGGACATGCTGGTGATCATCCTGCTGGCCGTTGTGCTCGGCAAGACGCTGAACGTGGAAGGTACCATCCTCGAGAAGATCGGGGCGAATATCATTTCGATGTTTATCGTCTTCGGCCTGCTGTACTGGGTCAGCATGGCCAGGCTGATCCGGGGCCAGATCCTGTCCCTCCGGGAGCAGGAGTACGTGCTCTCCGCCAAGGCAACCGGTGCCGGGGGACGGTGGATTATCCGCAAGCATCTGCTGCCCAACTGCATTTCGGTCATCATCATTTCGACCGCGCTGCAGATTCCCAACGCCATTTTCACGGAAAGCTTCCTGTCCTTCATGGGCCTGGGCGTGAACGCCCCGATGCCTTCCCTGGGCTCGCTGGCTTCGGAAGCGCTGAACGGAATTACCAGCTATACCTACCGCCTGGTGATCCCTGCGGTCGTCATCTGCCTGATCGTTCTGTCGCTGAATCTTTTCGGCGACGGCCTGCGGGATGCGTTTGATCCGAAGCTGAATGCGTGACGGAACCGCGAAGAAAACCAATGCGAAAGGACGGAGCAATATGGCGGCAAGTTTGGAAGTGGCCACAGCCGGGGAACAGAATCAGACCCTGCTGGAAGTGACGGATCTGCATACCTCTTTCTTTACGGACGCGGGGGAGGTCAAGGCGGTGGACGGCGTTTCCTTCCGGCTGGACCGGGGAAAGGTGCTGGGCATCGTGGGGGAATCCGGCTCCGGAAAATCGGTGACAGCCTATTCGGTCATGCAGATTCTGGCTCCGACCGGAAAAATCGTTTCCGGCAGCGTCAAGCTGGACGGGAAGGAGCTGGTCGGCGCGGATGAAAAAACCCTGCGCACCGTTCGCGGAAACCGGATCTCCATCATCTTCCAGGATCCGATGACCTCCCTGAATCCGACCTACACCATTGGCCATCAGCTGGAGGAGGCGATCACCCTCCATACGGATCGCAACCGGAAGGAGGCCCGCGCCCGCGCGCTGGAGATGCTGCAGCTGGTGAACGTGAACGAGCCGGAGAAGCGGCTGAAGCAGTATCCCTATGAGCTTTCCGGCGGCATGCGCCAGCGGGTGATGATCGCCATGGCGCTGGCCTGTGAGCCGGACATTCTGATTGCGGACGAGCCGACGACGGCGCTGGACGTGACGATCCAGGCGCAGATTCTGGATCTGATGGCGGAGCTTCAGAAAAAACTGGGCATGGCCATCATCATGATCACCCATGACCTGGGCGTGGTCGCGCAGATGTGCGACGAGGTCATCGTGATGTACGCCGGATCCATCTGCGAGCGGGGGACGGCGGATGCCATCTTCTATCATCCCGCGCATGAATACACCAAGGGGCTGATGCGCTCCATTCCCCGGGATGAAAACAACGGGCAGCGTCTTCAGCCGATCACGGGGACGCCCATCGACCTGCTGAACATGCCCTCCGGCTGTCCCTTTGCCCCCCGGTGCGACAGGGCCCTGAAAATCTGCCTGACGCAGCGCGCGGAGGAGATCAGGATCGCGGAGGATCATATCTGCCGGTGCTGGATGAATGTGAAGGATCTGGCGGAGCAGGGCGTGATTACCCTGGAAGGAGACGGGACGGATGAGTGACAATCGAACGCTGCTGGAGGTTCAGGATCTGAAGCAGTACTTTGATATCAATATGGGCTTTTTCCGCACGAAGCCGCTGAAGGCGGTGGACGGCGTATCCTTCAGCATCCGGCGGGGGGAAACGCTGGGCCTCGTGGGTGAAAGCGGCTGCGGGAAGACGACGGTGGGCCGCTCCATTCTCCACCTGTATCAGCCGACCGGCGGACGGGTGATCTATGACGGGAAGGAAATCGATTCCAGGGCCAGCCTGAAGGAATTCCGCCAGAAGGCGACGATGGTCTTTCAGGATCCGTATTCCTCCCTGAACCCCCGGATGACCGTTTCGGACATCGTGGCGGAGCCGCTGGATGTGCATAAAATGTACAGGACGAAGGCGGAGCGGAACGAGCGGGTGATGGAGCTGCTGGGCTATGTCGGGCTCAACAGCGAGCACGCCTCCCGCTATGCCCATGAGTTTTCCGGCGGTCAGCGCCAGCGGATCGGGATTGCCCGGGCCCTGGCGGTGAATCCGGAGTTCATCGTCTGCGATGAGCCGGTTTCCGCGCTGGACGTGTCCATTCAGGCGCAGGTCATCAATATGTTCGACGATCTGCAGGAGAAGCTGGGGCTGACCTACCTGTTCATCGCCCATGACCTGCTGGTCGTCCGGCATATTTCCGACCGGATCGCCGTCATGTATCTCGGAAAAATGGTGGAGCTGGCCGACGCGGAGGAGATCTACAACCGGCCGCTGCATCCCTATTCCCGGAGCCTGCTGAGCGCCGTGCCGCTGCCGGATCCGAAAAAGGCCCGGTCCAATCATCGGATCGTGCTGTCCGGGGATATTCCAAGCCCCCTGAACGCTCCCTCGGGATGTCCCTTCCGCACGCGCTGCCCCTATGCGAAGGAATCGTGCGGGGACAGCATGCCGGAGTTCCGGGAGGTGGAGCGGGGACACTTCGTCGCCTGCCACCGCCTGGCGGAAATCTGATTCATCCGGTTCATGAATACGGGTAACCGTATTGATGATATACATCATTTTTATTAAGGAGGAAAACCCATGAAAAAGTTTGCTGCGTTGCTGCTGGCAGTGGTCATGACCCTGTCCTGCGCGGTGGTTGCTTCCGCGGAAGAAACCAAGACCTCGATCAACGTCTGCATCGCGTCCGAGCCGGATACCCTGGATCCCGCTCTGAACTCCGCGGTGGACGGCGCGACGATGATTGCGCATCTGTTCACGGGCCTGTCCAACTGGGCTCAGGATGAGAACGGCGCGCTGGAGATCGTGCCTGCCTGCGCGACTGAGCTGCCCCAGGCCGTGATCAACGAGGACGGCACTGCGACCTACACCTACACGCTGGTGGACGGCCTGAAGTGGTCCGACGGCAAGGATCTGACCGCGAAGGACTTCGAATTTGCCTGGAAGCGTGCCGCTTCCACTGCGCTGGGCGCGGACTACGGCTATATGTTTGAAGTGGTCAAGGGCTATCCGGATGACCTGGCTGTCGAAGCGACCGACGACAAGACCCTGGTTGTGACCCTGAACAACGATGTGGCTTTCTGGAATGAGCTGCTCGCTTTCCCGACCTTCCTGCCCGTGCGGGAGGACATCGTGGCGGACGAATCCTGGGCCACCAAGCCGGAAACCTATGTTTCCAACGGCGCCTATATGATGACCGGCTGGGAGCACAACTCCGTGATCACCCTGACCAAGAACGAAAACTATTTCCTGGCGGACACCATCAAGATGGGTGAGATCAACTTCTATCTGTCTGATGATGAGAACAACATGCTGGCCAACTATCAGAACGGCGACTGGCTGATGATCGACAGCGTGCCCAACGCGGAGATCGACGCTCTGAAGGAACAGTATCCGGACGAGTTTGTGGTGGGCTCCCAGATGGGTACCTACTATGTTTCCTGGAACGTCAACGCCAACATCCTGCCCGAAGGCTGCGAGCTGACCGGCGAGGAAGCTGAGAAGGCGGAAGAGGAAATCCGTTATGCGATCGGCCTGCTGTTTGACCGGAACTACATCGTCACCGAAATCGGCAAGGCCGGCCAGCAGCCCGCTTCTTCCTTTGTCGCGCTGGGCCTGACCGACGCGGATGGCAAGACCCAGTTCTATGAAAACGCGGGTCCCTCCACCGAGTACGCCGGTTACTGGAATGTGGCGGAGGATGCCTATGAATCCAACTGGGCGGAAGCGATCGAAATTCTGAAGAAGTACTATGAGTTCGATGAAGCGACCCAGCAGTTCACCAACTTCCCCTCCATCGAGTACCTCTACAACACCAATGACGGCCACAAGCTGATCGGTGAATATCTGCAGAGCGTCCTGAGCGGCGTGGGCATCACCATGAACCTGACCAACCAGGAGTGGAACACCTTCCTGAACACCCGGAAGCAGGGCGACTACACCGTGGCCCGGAACGGCTGGCTGGCGGACTACAATGATCCCAGCTCCTTCCTGGATATGTGGGTCTCCAACTCCGGCAACAACGACTCCCAGTTCGGCAAGGGCGAGCATGCGGAGCTGAAGATGTTCAATATGGATCTGACCGCCTTCGGCAGCGATGTCAAGGTGGAGAACGGCACCTGGGCCGAGACCTATGATGCCGCGATTGCCGCGATCAAGAGCTGCGGCGACAAGGAAGCGCGCTATGGCATGATGCACGCGGCGGAGGATCTGCTGATGAGCACCGGCGCCATCACCCCCCTGTACTACTACACCGACATCTACATGGTGAAGAGCAACGTGAAGGGCTTCTTCGCCAACCCGCTGGGCTACAAGTACTTCATGTACTGCACCGTGGAATAATGGACTGAAACGGGAAACGGCTGAGCCTGCTCACCGCTTCTCCCGGATCTCCCGGGCACCCGCGCCG